>CAZPGD010000020.1:0-12725 GCA_964585865.1 uncultured Hungatella sp.
ATGAACGGCGGGCTTTCCGTTCTGTTTCCCGAGATGGAGCGGATCCGGAGCATGGGCCTTATGGGAGGATACTGGTGGCAGTGCAGCATGGCGGTGCAGATGATTACGTCCGTTCTGCTGCTGCGGGGAGCCGTCCGCCGCACGGACCCGGCGCCGCGGAGAAAAAGAAGCGGCCGGAAAACAGTTGCGGGAAAATCGCTTTAACGGTATAATGGAACGGGAAATTTTGCGTTTTGCGGAAAGGAAGTTCTTATGCAGGCTATTCTTCTGGCAGGCGGTCTCGGAACGCGTCTGCAAAGCGTCGTGAACGACCGCCCGAAACCCATGGCCCCCGTCTGCGGCAGCCCTTTTATGCGGTATGTGATCCGGGAACTGTGCTCCCGCGGCGTCAGGGATATTATTTTTGCCGTTGGTTATAAGGGATCCATGGTGGAGGAATATTTCGCGGACGGTTCCGCCTTCGGCATCCGGGCCTCCTACGCTTACGAGGAAACGCTTCTGGGGACGGCGGGGGCCATACGGAACGCGGCCCGCTTCCTGCGGGAACGGGACGTCCTGGTGCTGAACGGCGATACGTTTTACCGGCTCGATTACCGGAAACTGTATGCGCTGAAGGAGGAAAAGGGTCTGGATATGGCCCTCGTTCTGCGGCAGGTCCCGGATGTGTCCCGCTACGGGGAGGCTTCCCTGCGGGACGGCCGTCTGACCGCCTTCAACGAGAAGACGGCCGAAGCGCGTCCCGGTACGATCAACGGCGGCGTGTACCTGCTGTCGGAAGAGTTGATCCGCCGGATACCGGAAGGAAAGGTCTCTCTGGAGAATGACATGATCCCCCGCTGGCTTTCGGAGGGCAGGGCGATCGGCGGTTTTGTCAACGAGGGGTATTTTATCGACATCGGGATCCCCGCGGATTACCGCCGGTTCATCGACGACGTGGAAAAAGGGGTGATCACATGGTGATCAGGGGAAGGGCCCCGCTGCGTGTCAGTTTCGGCGGGGGCGGCACGGACGTACCCCCCTTCTGCGAGGAGCAGGGGGGCGCGGTTATCGGGAGCACCATCAATAAATACGCGTACTGCTCGATTGTTCCCCGGGACGACGAGCAGATCATCGTCCATTCCCTGGACTATGACATGACGGTAAAATACAATACGAAAGAGAATTATGTTTACGACGGGCGCCTCGATCTGGTGACGGCGGTTCTGAAGGCCATGAAGATCCGGCAGGGGTGCGAGGTCTATCTCCAGTGCGACGCCCCGCCCGGGTCCGGTCTGGGAACGTCCTCCGCGGTGGTGGTGGCACTTCTGTCCGCCATGAGCCGCTGGAAGGGCGTGGAAATGGACGCCTACGCCCTGGCGGATCTGGCCTATCAGGTGGAGAGGGAGGATCTGCGGATCGACGGCGGCTATCAGGACCAGTACATGTCCACGTTCGGGGGTTTTAATTTTATCGAATTTTACGGGCGCAATCAGGTGGTGGTGAACCCCCTGCGGATCCGCAAGGACGTCTATCACGAACTGCAGTACAACCTGCTTCTGTGCTACACGGGCAAGATCCATGTGTCCGCGAATATTATCCGCGACCAGGTCAGCAACTACACGAATAAGGACGCTTTCGAGGCCATGTGCGAGGTGAAGGCCCTGGCCTGCGCCATGAAGGACGAACTGCTTAAGGGGAACCTGAACAGTTTCGGCAAACTGCTGGATTACAGCTGGAAGAGCAAGAAGCGGATGAGCAGCCGCATTTCCAGCCCGCGGATCGACGAGCTCTATGAGGAGGCCGTCAGAGCGGGGGCGCTGGGAGGCAAGATTCTGGGCGCCGGCGGCGGCGGCTACCTGCTGATGTACTGCCCTTACAATGTGCGCCATAAGGTGGCGGCCCGTCTGGAGCAGATGGGCGGGCAGCTGACGGACTGGGTGTTCGAACTGCGGGGCGCGCAGTCCTGGACGGCGGACGAGGATCGCTGGCATTATGATAAGGTAATGGTGCGGACAGTCCACGGGGATTATGAATTCCCGCTGTGATTCCCGTCGGGCAACTTCCGCCGGGATTGCCGTTGGGAGACTTTCGCCGGGATTGCCGTCGGGAACTTCCGCCGGGATTGCCGTCGGGAGACTTTCACCGGGATTGCCGTCGGGAACTTTCGCCGGGACTCCCGACGGGGGATTATCGTCGGGCAACTTCCGCCGGAAGGTTCCGCGCGGGATACGGATGTGTGGAAACGGGGGACGATGGATGGACAGGGTTGTTTTTCTGGACAGGGACGGGACGATCAATGAAGAAGTCCGCTATCTTTACCGTCCGGAGGATTTACGCCTTCTGCCGGGCGCGGCGGAAGCGGTGCGCCTGCTGAACGGGGCGGGTTTTGGCACGGCGGTGGTCACGAACCAGGCGGGAGTGGCCAGGGGGTATTACACCTGCCGCGACGTAGAGGAACTGCACCGGCATCTGAATGAACTGCTTGCGGCGTACGGCGGGCACATTGACCGTTTCTATTATTGTCCCCACCATCCCGTTTACGGGATCGGGGAATACAGAAAGGTGTGTCATTGCCGGAAGCCGGATATCGGGATGTTTGAGATGGCGGAGAAGGATTTCCGGGTAGACAAGGCGCACTCCTATATGATCGGGGACAAGCGGCTGGATGTTCAGGCCGGACGGAATTACGGGGTGGCGTCGATCCTCGTGGGAACCGGCTACGGGGCCGGACAGAAGGAGGAAGCGGAGAAAAACGGCGAACCGCCGTTTTATGACTATTACGCCGGGAATCTCCTGGAAGCGGTCAGATATATCATACGAAGGGAAAGCGCGTGACCGGGCGGCCGGAGGGCCGCGTGCGGGAATAACGCGCGGAAAGAGGACTTGACATGACAGAACGGGAATATTTGACGGATCTGATCCGGCGCCTGCCGGCGCTCGCGCCTTTGGAAGGGGCCATCCGGGCGGCGTATGAGAAGATGCGGGACTGTTTCGCGGACGGGCATAAGCTGCTGATCGCCGGCAACGGGGGCAGCGCGGCCGACGCGGAACATATCGCCGGCGAACTGATGAAGGGATTCGTGAAGGCGCGTCCGGTTCCGGAAGAAATGGCGGAGAAGCTGCGGGCGGCCGACGCGGAAAGAGGCGCGTACCTGGCGGAAAAGCTGCAGGGCGCCCTGCCCGTTATCGCGCTGACGGGGCACGCGGCCCTGACGACGGCGTTTTTGAATGATGTGGACGGGAGACTGGCATTCGCCCAGCAGGTTTACGGGTACGGCGAGGCGGGCGACGTATTTCTGGGAATTTCCACGTCGGGCAGCGCGGAGAACGTAGTTCTGGCGGCCGTCGCGGCGAAGGCGAAGGGAATGACGGTCGTCGGCCTGTCCGGAAGAGACGGCGGGAAGCTGCAAAAGATCGCCGACGTGTCGGTTGTGGTCCCGGAGCAGGAGACGTACCGCATCCAGGAACTGCATCTGCCCGTTTACCATACGCTGTGCCTGATGCTGGAGGAACATTTTTTTGCCGGTGACGGGAAAGGGGAAGGATGAAATTTCACGCATTTGTAATCTGCGCGTACGGGGAGTCGCCGTATCTGGAAGCCTGCGTCCGCTCGCTGCTTGGGCAGACGGCGGAGTCGGAAATCCTCTGCGCCACCTCCACGCCCAACGCCTATATCGACCGGATCATGTGGAAATACGGGATCCCGGTCCGCGTGCGGGAAGGGAAGAGCGGTCTTAGGGACGACTGGAATTTCGCGCTGGAACAGGGGGACGCCGCGTTCGTGACGCTGGCCCACCAGGACGACATGTACGGCCGCCGCTATGTGGAGGAACTGTGGAAAGCGTATGAGAGATGGCCGGACATGACGCTGTTTATGACGGACGCGGTGACGGTGCGGCAGGGGAAGCTGGTCCGTATAAGCCTCAAGGGGCTGGTGAAGAAGATCCTGCGCCTGCCCCTGCGCCTGCGCGGGCTGGCGGACCGGGAATGGGTGAAGATGGGCGCCCTGCGGCTGGGGAACCCGGTGATGTGCCCGTCCTGCGCTTACCGGAAGAATTTTCTGCCGGATCCGGTTTTCCATTCGGAGTTTAGGTATGCCCTGGACTGGGACTGTCTGGTGGATCTGGCAAAGTGGCCGGGCCGCTTCATCTGCGTGGAGAAGCCGCTGCTGTTCTACCGGGTCCATGACGGGGCGGAGACGAAAGCCTGTATCGAGAATCATCTGCGGGAGACGGAAGAGCGCCGGATGTTTGAGCGTTTCTGGCCGGAGGGGACGGCGGACGCCTTGATGAAACTGTACCGGACGGCCTGCAGGGAGTACGGGGCGCGGCCGGAATGAGGGAAGAGACATGACAGACGAGAGACAGATTGCGTACAGAAGGAATCCGATGGTGTGGCGTTACCGGCTCAGGGACGAGTTTCTGACTGCCGGCGCCCTGCTCGTGTTCGCGTTCGTGATCAACAGGACGGTGCAGATCAAGGGCCTGTTTATGGACGACCTTTATATGTGGACATGCTTCGCGGAGGGTTCTTTCCTGGATTTTGTGTTTCCCGCGGGCAGCAGCCGCTTCCGTTTTATCTACAACATGGTGATGTATCTGCAGTTCCTTCTGGTCGGCAGTCATGTGGAATGGTTCGTTCCGCTGAATATCGCGGTCAACGCGCTGATTGCCTATTCGCTGTACCGGATCGCCAGGGAGCTGGCGAATAGCGGCGTGATCGGTTTTTCCTGCGGGATCCTCTACCTGCTGTCGCGGATGTCCTATTACCAGATCGGTCAGGTATATGGGATGATGGAAAGCCTGGCCCTGTGGGCGGCGGTGGCGATCCTGTACGGGCTGTACCGTTTCCTAAACGGCAGGGATGAGAGGGGGCGCCGGTATTTCGCGGCCTGCGGCCTTTATTTTACGGTCTGTTTTATCCATGAGCGGTACATGGTCCTGTTCCCCCTGTTTTTGATTGTCCTCTTCATGAAGAAGGAAAAACGGCCGCTGTACTGGGCGGTTCCGTCCGTGCTGTTTGTCCTGGTGCAGGTGATCCGGCTGCTGGCGATCGGGAGCGTGATGCCGGCGGGGACCGGCGGCACGTTTGTGGCGGATACCTTTCAGATCCGGCAGGTGCTGGGGTTTATCGCGCAGCAGATCCTGTACCTGTTCGGCATCAATACGGGGCCGGAGCATTTAAGCGCGTGCCCGTGGGACCAAACGGCCCGCTGGGTGAAGCTGACGGTGGCGGCGGAATGCGTACTCATTCTGCTGGCCGCGGGGCTGTTCCTCGCGCGGATAATCGGGGACAGGAAGAACCGCCGGAAATATATTCACAATTCCCTGTTGTTTCTGTTCTTTATCGGGGCCTGCGTCACGGCGTCGAGCGTCACCATACGGGTGGAGGTCCGGTGGGTCTATGTCTCCATGACGGCGGCATGGCTTTTTCTGGCGTACATGTGCGGGGTGATCTCCGGCTATGACAGGGAGGAAGGACCGAAACCGAAGCAGAAGGAGAAGGAGAAACCGAAGCAGAAGGCGTTCCGCTATTATCGGAACGTGCTGCTCTGCGACGGTCTGGTCCTGGCTTATACGGCGCTCAGTCTGCTGTCGGAGAACTATTACCGCGGGTACTATCCCAATATTTATTTCTGGCACAGTCAGGAGGAATATAATTCCCTGGCGGAGGAAACCTGGGAGACGTACGGGGAGGAGATTTTCGGCAAGAAGATCTATATTCTGAAAAATAATTACGGCGTCAGTCAGTTTTACGCGGACAACTTTTTTAAAGTGTATGATAAGCAGCGGAAGGCGGAAGGCACGGAAGTGCGGTTCGTGGACAGCATCCATGATTTCGGGCTCGTGACCGACAACATGCTGGTGCTGCGGGAGGAGCCGCGGTTTTACGCCTATCAGGACGTTACGGGCATGGTGCGGGATTTAAAGTGCGAGAGTGTTTACGGGTATTACCGGGACGGCTGGATGGATGAGAGCGCCCGGATACGCGTAATGGCCGGGAGCACGGGGGAAATCAATCTGCAGCTTCTGTATCCCGGCACGGCGGAGGGCGGCGAGGTCATGACGATCCGGATGAACGGGCAGCCGGCGCGGACGGTCCGCGTTGACCGCAACATCCTCAGCGTGACGCTGGAAACCGATCCCTTCCGGACCGTGGAACTGGATTTTGAGAATAATTTCTATCTGAAGGACGCGCAGGAGCAGCGCGGGGAGAAGCGGCTGTCCCTGATTGTGAACATTACGGCGGACTGAACCGTTAAATTTACGGTGGGCCGGGCCCGCGGACCCGCGCCGCGCCCGCGGCCGGAAAGGACGGATGCGGTATGAAACAAGACCGGTGGCGCTATATTCTGCCGCTGGCAGGGGTGCTGTTTGGAATCTGGTATATCCTGACCGCGTTCTTTGACGTGGTGTATTCCGATTATATCCGTCTGGTGAACAGTTACCTGCCGAACGTGTGGGATCTGTCAAAGTTTTTGACGCCGGACGTGCTGACCCGGGTGCCCGTTACCTATCTGGGGCGGATCATCAACACCGCTTTCTTCCATTACAGTCTCCGGTTCGACCAGGTGTTGGGCGTGCTGGGACTGGGAGTCATGGGAGCGGTGGTGACGGCATACGGCATCCGGCGGCGGATCGCGCCCGGCTGGGCGCTGGTTCTCATGGCGGTGCTGTTCAGCCTGAATAAATGGGAAATGATGCTCAACGGGAGCGGCTGGGTGCATTTCTGGGCGTTTGCCGGTTTTTTTTATCATTATCTGATTCTGGACAGGGTCTGGAGCGGACAGGGAACGGACCGGGATCGGAAATTGCTTCTGCTGCTGCCCGCTCTCCTGATTCTGTGCGTGGCGGGGCAGTACTGCGCCGTGTACGCGGCGGTGCTTCTGCCGGTGTACGTTTTCCGGATTCTGCGGGATTCGGCGGTTGGAAGGCGGCGGAAGGCCGGCGGGGCCGCGGGAGAACGGCAAATTTGCCGCGAGACCGGAAAGCAGGGAGCCGGAGGAGCCGCGGGAGAACGGAGGGCCGGCGGACTCACGGGAGAGCGGAAGGCCGGCGGAACCGCGGATAAGAGGCGGGACGGGGAAGCGGCCGGGAGGCGCCGGCCGGGAGAGTACGCCTCGTACCTGGCGGCGCTGCTCCTTCCTTTTGGTTTATATCTGCTCAGCAATTCTTTCGCGGTGGAGGATCACGCGGGGATGCAGGATGTGCCACTTCTGACCCAGCTGGCGGACACACCGGGGTATTTCGTGCGGTTCCTGCTGAAATCGCTGTCCTCGGCCGTGGTGGGAGTGAATTTTTCCGAGAGCCATTTTTCGGACAATCTGCCGTATCTGCTGCTGGGCGGGCTTTTGGCGGCGGCGTATCTGCTGGCCCTGTGGTTCCAGCGCCGGTTCCGTCTTTATGAGAGGACGGTGATGCCGCTGCTCCTTATCCTGTCGGGCGGAGCCAGCCATGTGCTGATTCTGCTGTCCAGATGGAGTTTTCTGCGGGAAGATTACGGCATGAGTTCCCGGTACGAACTGCAGTTCCAGGCCGGCGTGCTGGGCATCCTCCTGACGTTCGCGTTGGTGTGGAAGGAACTGGGGGAGCGAAGCGGCGCGGGGGAGAGAGGCGAAGCGCTTCCGAAACGCCGCGGCGCGGCGGGCGGGAAAGTTCCCGGGTACGCGGCGGCCGGCGTGATCGCGGTCCTCACGGCGGTATTTCTGGCCGGCGCGGTCTGCGATACGGGGCAGGAACTTCAGATCGCTCCCTACCGGAGAGAACTGTGCGAGAAACGGGCGCAAATCGCGCTGGATTTTGAGAACCGGACGGATGACGAACTGCGGGAAAATTTTGAATACCGGACCCAGCTGCCGGAGAGCGGCCGGGCGGTGCGGAACGCGCTGACGATTTTAAAGGAGCAGGGCTGGAACGTGTTTTACGGACGGTAAAGCCGGACGGCGGCAGCGGGAGAAGGAAAGGAAGGGCGCAGAACTGTGGAAAAAGAGGATTACGGACTGGGGCCGATCCACCGGGCCAACCGCGATATTTTGTATGAGATCGACCGGATCTGCCGTAAATACCATATCCGCTATATGCTGGATTCGGGTACGCTTTTGGGGGCCGTTCGCCATAAGGGGTTCATTCCCTGGGACGACGACGCGGATGTGGCGTTTTTAAGGGACGATTACGAGGCGTTTTCCAAGGTGGTCTGCAAGGAACTGCCAAGGGGAATGTGCTTTCTGGAACCGTGGAACCTGCGGGGCGGCACGGTGTTTTATGATTTTACGCCGCGGATCGTGTATCTGAACAGCCGGGTCCGCGCGGAAAGCGATGAGACGCGTTTCTATGAGGGGAAACTGAACCATCTGTGGGTGGATATTTTCATTCTGGACGAACTTCCGGAAGCGAAGGGCGCCGCCGCCCGGGCCAGGACGCTCCAGGTGCTGCTTTACGGACTTGCCATGGGGCACCGTTTTCAGCTGGACTACGGGAAACACAGTCCGGTCGGGCGGCTGGCGATCCGGCTCCTCTCCGGAGTGGGGAAACGGATCCCCATGCGGACGATTTTCCGGTGGCAGCGGCGGGCGGCCGTCAAGGATAAAAAAGGCAGGAGCCGTCTGCTTTATTACAGCGATTACCAGCCGGATTTTCTCTGGGTGACGGCAGAACGCGGCTGGTGCGATGAGTCGGAGGATCTGCCGTTTGAGGATCTGACGCTGATGGTCCCGAAAGGCTGGCACCCGCTTCTGACGCAGCTTTACGGGGACTATATGGAACTGCCGCCTGCCGGGGAGCGGGTACCGGCCCATTCGGACAGCTGTCTTTCCGTAAGCGGATAAACGCGCGGGCGGCGGTAAGGAGACGGAAATGCGGAAGCTTTCAAGCAGGGAAAAATGGGTATGGGTGGCGCTGGCGCTGATCCTGGCCGCCGGGATTTTCCATGTCTCGGAACGGGTACTTTGGCACGGCGTTTTTTCCTGGGAACTGCGCCAGCCGGAATACGCGGAACTGCTGTTTGAAATGGCGGTGCTGTTCGCGGTCTTTTTCCTGGCCTGCCGCCTGATCGGGGATATTCGTCTCAAACTGGCGGTAATAGCCGCGGCGGCGGCCGTATTTCTCTGGATCCATGTGATCCTGCTTCCGCTTGCGGTATCGGGAGCCTATCTGCTTTATCTCTGCGCGGCGGGCAGGGGCCTGCGGCGACTGCTGGGCGCGGACGTGCGGCAGAAGAGGCTGGGGGGACGCGATTTTCTGGTCGGGAGCCAGGCGGTGATCGGTCTTTTCTGTGTTATGTCCGCGGCGGGGATCGGCTCGATTCCGTTTCTGTGCGCCGCCGTTCTGGCGGGCGCCGCGCTGATGGCAGCTGCCGGGATCCGGCGCGGCCGTTCGCGGAAGGGAGCGGACGGCGTAGAGGGCTCCGTACGGACGGGGACGGAAGATATGGCGGGTCATTCGCGAGCGGGAGCGAATGACGAGACGAACCTTCCGCGGATGGGAGCGGACGATACGCCGGGCGGCCCGTGGAAGGGAACGGGCGGCGCGGATCGGGCGGGCGCCGCGGCGCGGGGCCGCTGGTCCGCCGGGATGTCGCTGGCCGCGGCGTTTGTCCTGACGGTGTTCTGCCTTCAGGCGGGCCGCATGAATATTTCCGTGGATTATGACAGCCTCTGGTACGGGGTCAGAAGCGCGTTTATTCTGGATAACGGCCGGGGCATCTACGAAAATCTGGGGACCGTGGGGGCCGTTTACACTTACTCCAAAGGATGGGAAACGCTGACTCTGCCGCTGTCGATCCTGCCTTCTTACAGTTTCCTGATTTCCATGAACCTGTGGCTGGCGGCGGGCGTATGGATCCTGATCCGGCGAATCGCCGGGTATTTCATGAACCGGCGGATGTCCCTGCTTCTCGGTACGCTGCTCATTTCCCTCCCCTGCATCATGAATATGGCGCTTACCGCGAAGCCGGATATGGCGACCTTGTTTGTACAGCTTCTGATGATCCGCGAACTGCTGCGTTTCCTGGCGCCGGAAAAGAGCGGGGAGAAAACGCCGGGCCCGGCCCTGTATTACGCGCTGGCGGCGTTTCTCATGAGCTGGACATTTAAGCCGACCGCTCTCGTATTTTCCACCGCGGTGTGCGGAATGAGCCTTTTGTATCTGCTGGCCGCGGGGCGCCTTACTTTCCGGTGCGGGAAACGGGAACGGGCGGAGGCGGCGGGAGTTACGGCGCTCGCTTTGGGGGAACTGACCGGGATCTGGGCCAGAACCTGGATCCTTACGGGGCTTCCGGTCACGTCCGTGTTCTCGTCTCTTCTGGTGAAACTGGGTTTTAAGATGAAATATCCCTTCGTCCCGCGGGTCATTTCCGACAGCACGGCCGGGACGGCTTTCGGCGAGAACGTGCAGCGGCTGGCGGCCCGGCTCTACGGCCTGATCCTGAACCCGGACAGTTCTCCCGATATGGCCCACGTAATCATTGCCTGGGGGAGCCTGCTGATCTGGTTCGCGATCTGGACGGCGGCGGCCTGTCTCCTGATGAAGAAAAAGGAAAGGGATCCAGCGAAAAGGCGGCTTGACGGATGGCTGAACACCGTATTTTTCTCCTTTCTGGCGGTAAATGTGCTCAGTCTGTATCTGCTGGATCAGGTGGACGGAAATTATTTTATGCTTTTTTACGTGCTTCTGGGGTTGGCGGTTTTCCGTCTGTTCGCGCGCCTGCGCAGCGATTCCTTCAGACGGGCCCTGGCGGTGCTTTCCGTACCGGTTGCCGCGTTTTCCGCGTTTTTTATGACGCTCTCCAACTGGGCCTGGTCCGTCGGCCTGTCGCCGGTGAACGTGGTGAACCGAGGCTATTTCGACCATTTGGAGACGCGGCACGCGGAAATGGCGGCGGAGGGGAAGGGAACGATCTGGACGATTGTGGCGGAGGATCCCAGGAACCGTCTGGCCGTGTTCGGGGATCCGACCCGCGATCTGCAGTTCCCCTGCTGCGCCCAGTCGGCGGCGGATATTTCCGGGGACACCGGCAATCTTGCGCTGACTTCCACGATGGGGGATTTCATGGAATACGCGGAATATTCCGGGATGGATTACGTGTTTCTGAACGCGAACTGGGCCCGGGACAAGAAATGGGTGTGGAACCTGATCGATAATCTGGTAGAATACGGGTACCTGTCGCCGGTCTGCTACGAGAGCGACAATATGCTGGCGCGCGTTTGTCCGGACGGGCAGGCGGACGGGGGGACGGAAACGCGGCTGCGGGAGTTTCTGGACTGGCGCGGCCTGTGCCTTGGATACTAGGGAAAATGCCGCCGTTCCGGACGGGAAGAGAGGGCGTATGGAAAAATTATTATCCGTTGTTGTGTCCGTTTACAACGAAGAAGAGGTGCTGGAGCGTTTTTATGAAGAAACGGGCAAGGTTCTGAAAACGATCCCCTGGGATTATGAACTTTTGTTTGTCAATGACGGCAGCGCGGACGGCAGCTTGGCTATTCTGAAGCGGCTGGCGGAGCGGGACCCGAAAGTGAAAGTGATCAGTTTCTCCAGGAATTTCGGCCATGAGGCCGCGATGATCGCGGGGGTGGATTACAGCGCGGGCGACGGGATCATTTGCATGGACGCGGATCTGCAGCACCCGCCGGAATACATTCCCCAAATTGTGGAGAAGCTGGAGGAAGGCTATCAGGTTATCTGCATGGTGCGGACGAAGAACCGGTCGGCCGGACTGCTCAAGAACCTGACTTCCGCCGCCTTTTATAAGGTAATCAACCTTTTGTCGGACGCGCATTTTGAGAGCAGCGCCTCGGATTTTTTCGCCGTCAGCCGGAAGGTGGCCACGGTCTTAAAGGAAAACTACCGGGAACGGGTGCGTTTCCTGCGCGGTTATGTGCAGAACGTGGGCTTTAAGCGCACGGTGATCGAGTATGAGGCGCGGGCGCGCGCGGCCGGCGAGAGCAAGTACAGCATCCGCAAACTGCTCCGGTTCTCGATCAATACCATCGTCTGTTTTTCCAATCTGCCGCTGAAGCTGGGGATCTACGCGGGTCTGGCGGCGGCGGCCCTGGGTCTGGTTGTGCTTGTGTACACGCTGTTTACCCGCAAGGGAGCGCCAAGCGGCTACGCGACCATTGTGATCCTGATTTGCTTTATGTTCGCGATCCTGTTCCTGCTTGTGGGGATTATCGGCGAATATATTTCGATCCTGTTCACGGAACTGAAGGACCGGCCGGTTTATATTGTGGAAGAAACGGAAAATATTCATGAAACGCCGCGGATCAAGTGAATAAAATATCCGGCCGGGACAGTTTTTCGCCCCATGAATCCCTTTTTTTGGGATACACTGTCCTAAGAAAGGAGATGGGTACATGAAGATATGTGAGGCCACGAATCTGAGAATCCAGCAGCTGCGCAAGGAAAAGCGCATGACGGTTTACGCCCTGATCTACCAGAGCGGGATGCCGTCGTCCACGGTGAAAAGCATTCTTCATGGGAAGAGCCAGAATCCCGGTATCGTAAATATCAAGAAGATCGCGGAGGGACTGGGCGTGTCCATCCGGGAGTTCTATGATTCCGATCTTTTTGACAATCTGGATCCGGAAGAATAACGGGTAAAAAGACGCAGGCGCCGCGGAAGGGATTCCGGGCGCCTGTTTGCGCCTGCGTCCGGCGGCGCGTATTTCGGGGCATGGCGTGAGAAGAGCGCGCGGGAGAGGGGGAGAAAACGGGATGGGAGAAACGGGCGGGGAGCGGATTTTAATCAAA
>CAZPGD010000021.1:0-12380 GCA_964585865.1 uncultured Hungatella sp.
TAGGCATAGGTCATGGCAAACGTCATCTTGTTGTGGTTGAATTTGCGGAAATAGGGATCCAGCTTCATATATTCCAGAAAATCGTGCATCCAGCCCATGTTCCACTTGAAACGAAAGCCCAGCCCGTCTTCCTCCGGCGGCCGGGTAATCTTTGGATAGGCCGTGGATTCCTCCGCAATAATCATGGCGCCGTCATGGCGGCCGGAGATTACGCTGTTGATGTGTTTGAAAAATTCGATGGCCTCCAAATTCAGGTTGCCGCCGTAGATGTTCGGCACCCAGTTGCCGGAACGGCCGTAGTCCAGGTACAGCATGGAGGCGACCGCGTCCACCCGCAGCCCGTCGACATGGTACTGATCGATCCAGTAAAGGGCGTTGCCGATCAGGAAATTCTTGACTTCATTTTTCGTATAGTCAAAGACTTTCGTGCCCCACTCCGAGTGTTCACCTTTACGGGGGTCGGCGTACTCAAAGACCGGCCCGCCGTCAAAATCGGCCAGTCCGTGTGCGTCCCTGGGGAAATGGGCGGGCACCCAGTCCAGGATCACGCCGATGCCGTGCCGGTGCATGTAATTGACAAAGTACATGAAATCCTTCGCCTGCCCGTAGCGGGAAGTCGGGGCGTAGTAGCCGGTTACCTGATAGCCCCAGGAGCCGTCGAAGGGATGTTCCGCGATGCCCATCAGTTCGACGTGGGTATAGCCCATTTCCTTAACGTAATCAGCCAGTTCGTGGGCCGCTTCGACGTAGGTGAGGAAACCGTTCTTTTCTTCCCGGTCCTTCCGTTTCCAGGAGCCGATGTGCACTTCATAGATGGAAAGGGGCGCCTTGGTGATATCCGTCTCCCGCCGGGCCTCCATCCATTTTTCATCTTTCCAGGAAAAACCGGAGATATCCGCGGTGACGGAGGCCGTGCCGGGGCGGTACTCGGCTTCGAAAGCAAAGGGATCCGCCTTGAAAAGCACGGCGCCGGCGGAAGTGGTAATGGCGTATTTGTAGAGCATACCGGTCCCCATGCCCGGCATGAAAATCTCGTAAATGCCGGAGGTTCCCAAAAGGAACATGGGATTGGCGTCCGGGTCCCAGCCGTTGAAATCGCCTACCAGCGACACGGAAGCGGCGTTGGGCGCCCAGACGGCGAAATACATGCCCTCCTGTCCCTGATAGGTCCGGGGATGGGCGCCCAGTTTCTCATAGATGTTGTAGTGAGTGCCCTGGCCGAAGAGATAGCGGTCCGTTTCCGTTATGAAATCGGTGCCGATGGGAATGACTTTTTTGCGTCTTGCCATAATGATCTTCCTGCCTCCTTGCTGTGCGGGCCGTCTCGGCGGCCGTCTTCGGTACCCGTCATTTTCTTTAAGGATATTTTACCATTCCGGCCGCCGAAGGTCAACGAATAAAACGCGGCGGCGGGAATTTTCCGAACCGCCGCGCGGCGTGGATTTCGGAACTGTCACGAAAACTCCGAAAACTCGCGGTAAAATTTAACGATAGCAGCGCTTGACTTTTGCCGGGAAAGCGTTCATAATAAGAACCACTCATTTACGATCCGTTGTATTCAGATGTGTTCAAGCAATATGTATGATGTCCTGATCGGACAGGAACTCCAGTGAAGATTAAAGAGATGCGAGGAGGGATGTATCGTTTTGGCCGGCGTCTGCCTTTTATTCGCGGTACTGTCCGGCGGAGCCTGGTATGATATAAGGGAGCGCCGTATCCCGAACCGGCTGGTTGTTTCCGGAGCGGTCTGCGGTCTGGGACTGCTTATTCTGACCGCGCCGGAGGGAGGGGCGGCGGCCGCGGCGGCCGGTTATCTGCTGCGGATATTCCTCATTCTGTTCCTGTGTTTTCCGCTGTTTCTGTTCCGTATGATCGGCGCGGGTGATATCAAGCTGATGGCCCTGACAGCCGGTTATCTCGGACTTGCGGACGGACTGCGCGTTATCGTCTGCGGAGGCATCGCGGGGGCGGTTCTTGCCCTTGCGAAGCTGCTGGCGCGGGGGAACCTGTTCCGGCGTTTCCGTTATCTGTTCGCCTATTTCTGGCGTATGTTCCTTACAAAAGAGATCGTGCCCTATTACCGCGCGGAGCGTGACGGGTACGAAGCGGTGATTCCGTTTGCGGCCTGTCTGCTGGCGGGATATTTGTGGCACCTTCTGATGAAGGGATTGGGATAGACCGCGCTTTTTAAGAGAGGAAGCGCGGGGAAGGGGGAGTGTCGTGGAGAAGATACTGGCGGTTTATGATGTGGACGCCGGTTATGCCCAGCGATTTGCCGAAGTGGTGAACCGGAAGGAGAAGACGCCGTTTACGGTGGTGCCGTTCACATCCGCGGAACTGCTGCGGGAGTATGCCGGGAAGCACCGGATCGAGATTCTGCTGGTGAGCGCTTCCGTTCCGAAAGAGCAGATCGAACGGATCGGCGCCGGCGCCGTGGTGACGCTTTCGGATGGCGAGATGGTGTCTTCGCCGGAGGAGGAATATCCGACGGTTTATAAGTACCAGTCGGCCGACAGCCTGATCCGTGAAGTGATGGCGAAGTACTGCGACCGGTCGGAGGAGGAGATCTACGTGATGCTGGGCCGGCGCGCGAAGGTGCTGGGAGTCTATTCGCCGGTGGGCAGATGTTCCAAGACTTCGCTTGCCCTGATACTGGGACAGCAGCTGGCAAGGGAGGGGAAGACCCTGTATGTGAGTTTTGAAGAGTTTTCCGGCCTGGAACAGCTGATCGGCGGGGAGAGCGGGAGCGATCTGTCCGACGTCCTGTATTTCCTGCGGCAGGGCAGCCTGGACGCGGTGCGGCTCCGCAGTCTGACCGGCGTCTGGAAGGACATGGACTATATCGCGCCGGTCCGCTATCCGGAAGATCTGGAGCAGCTGAGCGGCGAAGAGGCGGCGGATCTGATCGGGAAATTGGCCTCGGAGAGCGGGTACGAATATGTGATCGCGGACGTGGGGCGGCCGGGGCGGAACCTGGTGCCGGTTCTGGACTGCTGTGACGTGATCTATATGCCGGTGAAGGAAGATGAGGTTTCCGCCGCGAAACTGAGGGAATTTTTCGATTATCTGAAGACGGCCGGAAGAGAAGATCTGGAAGAACGGATCCGGCGCCTGCGGCTCCCGCACGGGGGAAGCGTGCGGCGCGGGAGCGGCTACGGCGAGCAGCTTCTGTGGGGAGAACTGGGGGATTTCGCGCGGAAACTCCTGAAAGGGGGCCCATGGAGGTGAATGAGAGGAAGCAGCTTCTAAAGCAGCTGCGCCAGGAAATGCGCGACCGTATCCGGGAGGAAGTCAGCGGCAGCAGGCAGATCGGCGATGAGGAACTGTACGAGATCATTGACAGCCATATCCGGGACGAAGGGGCCAAGAGGTTCCTTCCCCTGCGGGAACGCCTGGAACTGCGGACGTCCCTTTTCAACGCGTTCCGCAAATTGGATATCCTGCAGCAGGTCATGGATGATCCGGATATTACGGAGGTGATGATCAACGGACGCAGCCATATATTCGTGGAAAAGCTGGGCGCGGTGCATCTCTGGGACTATGAATTCGAATCGGACGAGCAGCTGGAGGATCTGATTCAGCAGGTGGTGGGCCGTGTCAACCGGGTGGTCAATGTTGCCTCTCCGATCGCGGACGCCAGGCTGGACGACGGCTCCAGGGTCCATGTGGTCCTGCCGCCGGTGTCTCTGGACGGGCCGATCATGACGATCCGCAAGTTTCCCCGGGTCATTACGATGGACATGCTGGTGGAGAACGGGGCGGTCAGCCGGGAAGCGGCGGAATTTCTGAAAAAACTGGTACGCTCCGGCTACAATATTTTCGTGAGCGGCGGAACGAATTCCGGTAAAACGACATTTCTGAACGCGCTGTCCGCGTACATTCCGCAGGAGGAGCGCGTGATTACCATCGAGGATTCGGCGGAACTGCAGATCCAGCACGTGAAAAATCTGGTACGCATGGAAACGCGGGCGCCGGATTCCCGGGGCGAGGGCGCCATCGGGATCGGGGATCTGATCCGGGCATCGCTCCGCATGAACCCGGACCGGATAATTGTGGGCGAGGTGCGCGGGAAGGAAGCGCTGGAACTGTTAAACAGCTACAATACGGGGCACGACGGAGGAATGAGTACGGGACACGGGAACAGTCCGAAAGATATGCTCGCGCGGCTGGAAACGATGGTGCTTATGGGAGCGGATCTGCCGTTGACCGCGATTCGCGGGCAGATCGCGTCGGCCCTGGATATCCTGATTCATCTGGCAAGGATGAAGGATAAGAGCAGAAGAGTCATGTGGATCGTGGAGGTGGAAGGATATGAAGGAGGGGAAATCCGGCTCCATACGCTTTTCCGGCTGGAAGACGGGGAACTCCGCAGGAAAGGGGAACTTAAAAACCGGCGGAAGCTGCAGAACGCGGGAGAGGAGTAAGGAAAATGCCGGAGGGACGGATTACCGGCGGTACGACCCGTCGCCGCTGGAATGGGCGGAGGCCGCGGCTCTCGGCGTTGCCCTGGCCGGGGCGGTGTCCTATACCTGTTACCGAAGCTGGACCGCGTTTTTGATCCTGCTGGTTCCGGCGGCCGCCGTCCCCTTACGTATGCGGGAAATGTGGAGGAAAAAACGTCTGCGGCAGCTGGAACTGCAGTTTAAGGAAGCGATTCAGCTGATCGCAGCGTCCCTGGCGGCGGGGCTTTCGGTGGAAAACGCCATTCTTTCCTGCCGGCATGAACTGAAACAGATGTATGGGGAGAACGGAATGATGTGCCGGGAACTTTCCCATATGGCGCACCAGATGGATATGAACCGGCCGGTGGAGGAACTGATGTCGGAGTTTGCCGTTCGCAGCGGTTTGGAAGAGGCAGAGAATTTCGCCCGTATTTTTCAGATCGCGAAACGGAGCGGCGGCCAGCTGACGCCGATCATACAGCATACCGTGCAGGTGATGGACGACCGGTTCCAGGTGAAGGAGGAGATCCGGACGCTGACGGCTTCCCGGCAGTTTGAACAGAAGGTGATGAACGCGGTGCCGTTTTTGATGATCCTGTATATTGACGCGACGTCGCCCGGCTTTTTCGACGTCATGTACGGGACGGCCCTGGGGAGGATTGTGATGACCGGGTGCCTGGCGGTATATCTGGCTTCCTGCTTCTTGGCGGAACGGATCCTGGATATTCAAATCATGTGATGATGCCAGGGTCGAAAGTCTTTCATCCACGGCGTGTTTACATGTCGGTGGAAGAGAGACTTTACGACCCGCCCCGACATGAGGAAGAAGCGGGGAAGGGGCCCCGCGGATTCCGAATGGCGGGGAGGATTGCGGGAGTGCGAAGCACGGAGCAATCCGGCTGGCATCAAAGAGTAGACGAAAGTCTTTCATCCACGGCGTGTTTACATGCCGGGAAGCGGTCATGGAAGGAGGGCAGATGGCGGTAAGGTTCTGGAAACAATGGAAGCTTCAGATAATCTGTGTTTTGGGCGGGATTCTGCTTTACGCGGTCATGCTTTCTCGGGACCCGGCGGAAGCGGATGTGGCGGGGGGATATCTGGAACGCGGAAATTACGGGGAAGAGGAAACCGTATATGAATTTCTGGTAGAGGGATTGGAGCAGGGACCGGTGCCGTGCCGGGTGGAGGTTCCGGCCAGACGGCGCACGAAGGAGGAAGCCGCGCAGGCGTTTGAGCGTATCCTGGACGATCTGGCCGTACAGATGCTGGGGGCGAACCGGTCCCCGGATCAGGTGCGGGACGATCTGACGCTCCCGACGACGTTTGAGGAAGCGGGGATCGGGGCTGTTTGGTACAGCGATTCGCCGGATATTCTGGATTCCTATGGCCGGATCCTGGAAGGCGGGTGCCCGCCGGAAGGGGCGGAGGTCTGGATGACGGTGGAACTGAGCGACGGCGTCTATAAAGAAACCGCTTCTTTTCCGGTAAAAGTCTTTCCGAAAGTTCTGACGGAAGAAGAGCGGCTGGGGACGGCGATCGCGGAAACGGTACGGCGGGAAGCCGAGAAGGATCCGGCCGCGGCGGCGGTAAGGCTACCGGAAGAGTACGAGGGCCGCAGACTGCGGTACCGGCAGGAAGAAGGGGATTACAGGATTATTCTTCTTCTCGGATTTCTGATGGCGGGGCTTTTCTATATCCGCGACCGGAAGAAAGGCGAGAAAGAGGAGAAGCGCCGGCGGGAGCAGCTGATGCTGGATTACGCGGATGTCGTGTACCAGCTGATGGTATTTGTGGGTGCCGGCCTGACGGCCGGACGGGCATGGGAACGGATCGTGGAAAATTATGAAACGCGGGTCAGAGAGAAACGGTGCCTTCCGCGGCCGGCATACGAGGCGATGGCGGACGCGCAGGCGCGGATGCGGTGCGGTGTGCCGGAAGGGCAGGCGATTATGGAGTTTGGAGAGCAGTGCCGCCTGCAGCCGTACCGGAAGCTGAGCGGCCTGCTGGAGCAGAACCGCCGGACAGGTACGAAAAATCTGACCCAGCTGCTGGAACAGGAAATGGCGGCCGCGTGGGAACAGCAGAAAAATATTGCCCGGCGCCTGGGGGAAGAAGCGGGAACGAAACTTTTGCTGCCCTTGCTGATGATGCTGATAGTCGTCATGGTGATCATTATGGTGCCGGCCATGCTGACGATGTAAATGCCGCGGGACGGCGCGGAAGAGCCGGGAAAACGAAAAGCCACGGCGAAACGGAAAGGTCGAGGCAAACCGGAAGGGTCGGGGAGAAGCGGAAGAACCCGGGAAAAACGGAAAGACCGGAACAACACGTTGAAAAAGAGATGAAAAACGGAGGGATATGTATGAGAGCATGGGATGAAATCAAAGCGTTTATGAAGGACGAAAGCGGATTGGGAACAATCGAGGTCGTACTTATTCTGGTAGTCGTAATTGGGCTGGTTATTATTTTCAAAAAGCAAATCACGGCGCTTCTGGATTCCATATTCAAGCAGATCAACAAACAGGCGAAGGAGGTCTACTGATTGAAAAAGAGAGGCGGGATCACGGTATTTCTGAGCCTTTGCCTTCTCTGTGTGTTCGCGCTTCTCTGCGTGATGGCGGAATCCGTGAGGACCGCCGGCTCACGGTTTTATTACCAGACGGCCGTAAACGGCGCGCTGGACCATCTGTTCAGCCGCTATCACAGGGAACTTTGGCGGCAGTACCGGATCCTTGGCCTTCCCTATGAATCGGAGGAAGAACTTTCCGGACGGCTGACGACTTATGTGGAAAAATATCTGGATACGGATAACTGGTATCCGATAAAGCAAAATTCCATGGAAATTACCCGGTGCGAGGGTCTGGCGGACCAGGGAGGAGATTTCCTGACCCGGGAAATCCTTGATTATATGCGATATGGGATCTGGGAAAGCCTGTTGCTGCGGCCGGAGGACGGGAAACAGCTGTGGGACGATATTCGGGAAGGAACCGGGGCCGGAACCCTGACGGATGTATATGACGGTCAGGCAAAGGAAGTCGGAAAGCTGGAAAAAGCGGTCAGGAAGATACTCGCGTGTGTGCGGCAGCAGGAAGAGTACGCGTCCGATATTTCCGCCGCCCTGGATGCCGATGATCCGGAGGGCTTTCGCGGAAGCGCGAGGGCCTTCCGGAAAGAGGCCGGCCGTATGGACGGGCTGATCCGGGAGTATGACAGGCAGGCGGAAAAGCTGAAAGGGAAAATGACGGAAACGAAAGATGCCATGGCCGGGCTGAAAGAGGATTTCCGGGAAGACCATGCCGGGCTGTTTGAAGAGCAGATGGATCCTTATGCGGCCTATGTGGATCAGGACGGGGCCAGAAGGAAGGAACTGCTGGAGCAGAAGGCGGCCGGGGATCGGAACCTGGAACTTTTAAATGAGACGGAAGAACTGGTGGATACACTGGAAGAGGAATATGAGAACCGGGTCAGCAATTCCGACGAGGAGGACGGGGAGGAGGAAGAACTGTCTCTCGCGGCGGCCGCCGGTTTGTGGAGCGGGTATCAGAGGAGCGGGCTGAATTTGCGGGAGACCGAAGGGGATCCGCAGAAACGGAAAGCCCTGGATCAGGTGAAGGAAATGGTTCAGGGCGGTTTGCTCCGGCTGGTGCTGCCGGATGATATGCAGGTTTCGGGAGGCGCGGTTACGGTCAGTCTGCCGTCGCAAAAAGCCGGAAAAGGAGACAGCCTGCTTGCTCCCGGTCCTGCGGAACGTGTTCTGATTCATGAATACTGCGGCAATTATTTTACAAACGCGCTGAGCCGGGAGAATCATCCTCTTCAATATGAGATGGAATATCTGCTGCATGGAAAGAATACGGACCGGGAAAACCTGCAGGAGACGGTATCCCAGATTTTTCTGGTAAGGCTGGGCATGAACCTTCTCCATATCCTGACGGATTCCGGGAAACGGGAGGAAGCGAAAGGTCTGGCGGTTGTTATCGTCGGCCTTACGGGACTGGAGCCGCTGGTTGAGATTACGGCGTACTTTATCATGGGTGTGTGGGCCGCCGGGGAAGCGGTGATGGATCTGCGCCAGCTGCTGGACGGAGGGCGGATCCCTCTGTGGAAGAAAGGGGAGGACTGGTGCCTTTCTCTTGAGGGGCTTCTGACCATGGGACAGAACAAACACTGTCCGGAGGACGGGGAGCGGGAAAGCGGGTTTGATTATGAGAATTATCTGAAGCTTTTGCTGTTTTTGAAGGATCATCAGGAACTGCAGATGAGGATGCTGGATATGATGGAATGGAATATACGGAGGGAAGAAGCGGGCTTTTCGATAGAAAATTGTGCGTACCGTGTGGATATTTCCGGGAAAGCCGGTGGAAAACATGTGTTTTTTGCCTTAAAGTTTGTGGATAATTTTATCGGTGATATCGCGGAATACCCGTTGGAAGCGCCGGCGGGAAGGGCGTACTGAAAACGCTGAAGCGGGGAAGAACGCAAAACGCGCCGCCGGAAGTTTCTCTCCGTGAGGATGCGGGAAAGCGTGTCGGAACAGGAGAAGGAGCCGCGCGGGAATCCGGCAGATAAGCAGACAGATTCGAAGGAGGCGGAGACGGATGCCCTTTTTCTGTATGGATGTTCCGGGATCTTTTACGGTTCCGGACAGGTCCTGTGTATTGTCAACGACTAAAAAAATCATAATAGCGACTCTCCAAGTACGCATCCCGCCAAAGGATCGGAAGTACAGAAAAAGGGCGTCCGTCTCCGCCCCCGCCGGCATGACCGCGGAAGCGGCTCTGGTGCTGCCGTTATTTTTGTTCGCGGGCGTAATCATGATGATGCCGATGCGGATTCTGGATACAGAGAGACAAATACAGGCGATCGTTACCTCTGTGGGGGAAGATATCAGTCAGATGGCTTATCTGGCGGCGGAAGGAACGGAGATAAGGGACCGGTTCCGGGGCACGGCGTGGGAAAAAGACGGCGAAGAAGGCGGATACGCGCCGGACCCGGAGGTGTGGACGGCCCGGACGGAACGGACGGCTGCCTGGGCGTATGCGGAGGGCGCTTTACGATGGAAGACCCGGGAACTTCCGGTCAGCTGGCTGAGCCTGATTCATTCGGAACTTCTGGAAGACGGCGAAACGGTGGACCTTGTGGTGGATTACCGGATAAAGCTGCCTTTTTCCGTATTCGGTCTGGGATCGGTAAAGCGGACGAGCCGCTGCTATTTGCGGGCCTGGATCGGAAGCGACGGGCAGGATGACGATCAGCCGGAAGAGGAAGAGGATGATCCCATTGTCTATGTGGGAAAAGGCAGCACCCGCTACCATCTCAGCCCTTCCTGCCATTATCTGGATAACCGATTGACGGCGGTTGCCGCCGCGGAGATCGGCCGCTACCGCAACGCGGGCGGGAGCCGTTACACCCCATGTGTCAGGTGCGCGGATCCTGACGCGGCTACCGTTTATATCATGCAGGCGGGGGAACGTTACCACAGCAGTAAGAACTGTTCCGCTATACAGGCTTATGTATCCGCGGTGCGAAAGTCGGAAGTAGAGCATCTGGGGGCATGTTCTTACTGCGGCGGGGATCGCGGCTGATGGAAAACGGGAGGAGCGGATCGTCGGTTGTCGGGAGTGTGGCGGCGAGGAGCCGAAGCGGAAGGCGTACAGACAAGCCGACCGGAATGTCGGTTGTCAGGAAAAGGCGGCGGGACCGCGGCCGGCCGAACGGGTAGCGATTCTGCCGGAAGAGGAATACGGAAACAAACCGCAACAAATTGCGACAAGCTGCGATAAACCGCGATAAACAACGATAAACAACGGGAGCGCCGAGAATGGAAGAATTGCTGACGTGGAGTTGGTTCGTCTGCCTTACGCTGGCGGCCGGTTTTGACTGGAAGAGCAGGGAGCTCCCCTGCTGGCTGTTTTGCGTGTGGCTGGTCCCGGCTTTGGCAAACCTGTTTCTGACAGGTCCCGGACACCATCTGGGCGGGGCCGCCGCCGGAATGCTGCTGCTTATACTGGCATGGGCGACACACGGGGAGATTGGAGAAGGGGACGGTCTGTTTTTCCTTTTATCGGCCTGCTTTTTGGAAACGGGACAGATCGCGCTCCTGTTTTTGGGAAGTCTGGGAATCAGCGCTCTGTGGAGCATGGTGCTGGTGCTCCGGGCGCATATGTCAGGGACAGGAAAGGCGACGGGAACGGTGCCGTTTATTACCTGCGCCTGGCCTGTGGGAGCGTGGCTGATGTGGGCGGGCCGGTGAAGGGAGACATGCGGAAAGAGGAAACGGGTGAAAAGGGAGACGGAAAAAGAGAGAGATGAAAAAGGGACGGGTGGAAAAAAGCCCGCTGAAAAAGGAGAGAGATGAAAAGGGAATAGGCAGAAAAGAGACCGCCGAAAAAAGTCCGCTGAAAAAGGGACAGATAAATAAAGAAACGGACAGAAAAGAGATCGCTGAAAAAGGGGACAGATGAAAAAGAGACGGACAGAAAAAGAAACGGACAGAAAAAGAGACGGGCAGAAGAGAAGCCGTGTGCGGAAAGAAAGACGGGTAGAAAAGGATGGCAGAAAACAGATGAACAGGCCGGTTCGGGAAATGAAAAACGGTGCGGGGAAAGGATTCTCTGCGTCCTATACGGTAGAAGCGTCCTATATTATGGCGATCGTATTTCTGTCCCTGGGTGTGCTGATTCTGGCCGCGCATGACAGGTGCCGGGAGAAAACGGCCGTTATGAGACTCCACCATATATCGGAACTGGTGAGGGGACAGGCGGAAGAGAACGAACGCGATGTCGTTTCCGGTACGTGGAACGGAGAAGCAGTCCGCAGGGGACGGAAAGTACGCGGCGTTCTGGATGGGGAAGAACCGCGTCTGGAGATTGAACTTCGGGTCCATGAACCGGAAAACATGATGAGAGCGCTGACCATATTGGATCTTTTACCTGGGGGAGAATGACGACATGGCGCTATCGGAAAAGCTGACGGTGCACTATCACCGTGAAATGAAGCAGAATTATCTGATGATTGCCGCGGATGAGGAAGCGGAACAGAGTTTTGAAGCGAGGATGCTGTCAAAAAATACAATCGACGGCCTGCTCCGTTTCCGGATCAGCCGGGTGGATGACTGCCGCTGGTTCTGTTATGAGATTACTTCCCGGCAGCCGCTGGCCCGTCTCCTGGAACGGAAAAGCATCGACGCGGTCCGGATGCGCAGGCTTCTCTGGGGGATCGCCCAGACATTGTCAAAGATGGGTGATTATCTGCTGACGGAGGAACAGCTGCTGCTGGATCCGGAATACATCTATGCGGATCCGGAAGAATTTATCCCGGGACTCTGCCTGCTGCCCGGAAGAAAAAGCGATTTTCCGCGGGAATTCAGTGATCTTCTGCAGTTTCTCCTTGGGAAGACGGACCATCAGGACCGGGAAGCGGTGGTGCTGATTTACGGGTTGTATCAGGAGAGTTTGAAGGAGAATTACGGATTGGACAACCTGATGAAGTGGCTGCTGAAGGAGAAGCAGGAGGAAGCATCCGCGGAAGGGGCGGAGGAAGGCCCGGAATATGGCGAAGGGATGGGATATGACGAAAGGATGGAGTATGGCCGGCTCCCGGAGTCGAAAGAGGGAGCGGAGCGCGGCGGCTGGAAATCGGCAGGGAGAGCAGAGAACGGCAGGGGCCGGAAGCCGGCGGAAGAAGCGGAGCATGGCAGCGGTTGGAAATCGACAGAAGGGGCAGAACGCGGCGGCGGTTGGAAATCGGCAGGGAGAGCGGGGCGCGGCAGAGGCCGGAAGTCGATGGAGGGAGCGGAGCGCGGCGGCTGGAAACCGGAAGAGGGAGCAGAACGCGGCGGCTGGAAATTGGCAGAGAGAGCAGAGAACGGCAGAGGCCGGAAACCGGTGGAAGGAGCGGAGCGCGGCAGAAGCCGGAAACAGATGGAGGGATTGGAGA
>CAZPGD010000022.1:0-12290 GCA_964585865.1 uncultured Hungatella sp.
GATCGGAAAGACCGTTAAAATATTCGCACAGATAGTCCAGGATCACGCCGTCCGCCGTCTCCGTCTCAAACACGGCAAACGCCAGTTTAAGCAGCAGTTCGTCCTGATCAAACAGCCGGTCCAGAATCACATGGCTGCACATGCTCTTAAGCGCCGCGGGCGACACCTGGCAGTAATACCGTTTCAGCATCCGGTACGCCTCGCGGATATATCCGTGAAGGATCAGCACCTGGCACATGGCCGACAGCTGGTCCCGCGTAAGCAGTTCCTTTTCCAGAGACAACAGAGGCTCGATGTCAATCCGCGAAAGTTCCCCGTCCTCCGCGGCCGGCAGATCCCGGTAATAGCACAGGATCCGCCCCGCCAGCTTCTTGCAGTAAAGCGGATGGAGTTTCAGCTTCCGCAGCGCCTCGTCGATTACCCGCACGTCCTCCGCCTCCGGTTTCTCCTTCTCCGCCGCCTTCCGGCAGGCCGCCAGCAGAAGCATCGGATGCTCCGGGTACACCTCGAAACACTTCCGTTCCAGTTCCGGCCTGTGCATCACGGGCGTCCTTTCGTAATCCACGTCGGCATAGCGGTTCCCGTAGGCGTCCGCGAACAGGATGCTGCTCCCGTCAAAATAGATCGGCACATAGGCCGCCCCGTCCTTTAGGGGATAGACGCCCTCGTCCGTCAGTTCCTCATAGCAGACGATCACCTGCCTCATGCGCCGGTCGCCGCAGACAATACGGCAGGAATTCAAAATCGACGGGAGCACTTTCGCCACGGGCTCGTTCACCATATCCGGGTAGATCATGGCGTCATACACCACGGCCAGATGGCTCCCGATCCGGGCCTTTAAGACCTGGTCCACCGCGAAGGCGTCCATCACCCGTTCATACTCCCGGAAAAGCTGCGTCTCCGGATCCATGTAGCGGATTATATTGGCGTACAGGACCGCCCTGCTGCCCTGATCCAGATCGTGGTCATAGGAAAAATACCGCAGCACTTCCATCGGCAGGAGCCTGTCATAGTCCGCCGGCAGGGAATAAAGAAAATACTCATACAGTCTGGTCAGGCTGATCCCTTCGGCCAGCGCCTTCTCGTACCACGTAAAATCCTTCTCCTCCCGGCAGTCGCCGCGGATCATCAGCCCGCAGAGCGCCTCCAGAATCTCTTTTTTGGGGTACTTCCCGTAAAGGAGCCGGAGGATCCGGGCAAAAAGCGGCCGGATCTGGCGGCAGACGGTCAGAAGCTTCGCGGCCTTCCCGGCCAGTTCCTCGCCGATCCACCCTCTCTCCGCCCCGAAAATCAGCACCTGCGTTTCAAAAGAGCCGATGCCGTAGAGCAGCTGCGGCGCGTCATTCAGAATCGCCAGCGCCTGCCCGTAGAGGAACGGGCTATGGCAGCCGCGGCCGAACAGCACCTTCATCCTGGCCAGCAGTTCGCCGGGATTCTCAAAACAGTACTGATCCTCGCATTTGGTAAACACGTAAAAGAGCAGGTACTCGCCCCGGCCGTCTTCCAGATATTTGCGCACCAGCCTCCCCAGCGATTCCCGCCGCCCTTCGTCCGGCTCCAGCTGAAGATACACATACTGGTACAGGCAGTAAAGTTCCGGGCGTTCCAGGCGCCTTCGCGTAATCTCGTCCCGGCACTCGGAAAGCGCTTCCCTGGCCGGCCCGTCCCGGCCGGTCAGAAGATCCAGTTCCGCCTCGATCAGCGACAGCAGCGTCGAGGGCCCCTGCATCAGGCGGATTTGGGACACATCGTCCAGCATCTGCTTCTTTAACGTCTCCGCGTCCCCCTTGCCGCTCTCGTATTCCAGGCGGCGCGCCAGATAGTCGGCGAAACACGCGTATCCCGCCAGACGCGGATATTCCTCCGCCCGCTCGCGCGAATTGATCACCGCGATCTCCACCCGCACCGACTCGTACTGCGTCTCGAACGTAATGCTGCCGTAATTCCGGCCGCCGTGAAGTCCCCCCGGGCTTATTTGGAACGGGAACTCGTAAACCGATCCCCTGAACTCCTCATTCGTAAAATTCCTCTTATCGATCAGGATGAAACCGCCGTCAATCTTCACCTCCACCGGCAGGTACCCCCAGCAGCTCCTGTGAAGCGCGATGGTATCGGAACAGAGGCGGTTCAGATCGCGGTATTCCTTCCTCGTATCGTCCACCCGGATACGGACCGGGTTCTTCGCCTGCAGGGCAATCAGAAACTGCTCCACCTGCCCGTAGCGGTTCCCATGCCCCAGAAGTCCGTCGTAAAGGCTGCGGATCTTTAAATCCTGCATAAACGGGAGATCGGCAAATTCCCGGCACTCAAACACGCGGACCGCCGTCTCGTAATCCGTCTTGGCCATGGAGGCGAAATCCCGGACCTCCTTCAGTTTGCTCAGCGCCCTCCCCGACACCCCTGCCTGTACCGAAAAAGCATAGGGAACCTCCATCTCCCCGCCGTTCGTAACCAGAGAGAAAACGCCCGATACCTCGTCCCCGAGCTCCAGGTACGCGGTGTCGATCTCGTAGGCGACCCGGTTCCGCAGCCCGCCGAAGGAACCCGTCAGGATCCGCACCCGCGGATTGGAAGAATAGACCAGCCCCTTTATGTGGACCCCGTTCCGGCTGGTGATATACAATTCCTTTTTCTCTGTGCCGCCCGCCGCGATCTCGCCCCGGATCGGATCCGGCTGTATCCGGATCACCGGCGTCTCCATATCGATAATACCCTTCGCGAGGCGGTTAATCCGTTCTCTCATGTCCCCTCACCATCTCATTCGTCAATCGGCCCGTTTTCCCGCTCCGGCCGTAACTATCACCCATTCTAACACATTTTCCCTTGATTTACTATCCCAAAGTTGGTATGATAGGAAAGAAATATTCAATATCCGGCAAAATTTCTGGGAGGGAACGGTATGCTGTCTGAACCGAAGACACTGTATAAACTGATGAATCTGTACATGCTGAAACAGGTAAATTTCCCTCTGACCAACGCGCAGCTGGCAGATTTCTTCCTGGCTCACGAATATACCACCTATTTCGCCCTGCAGGAGATCCTTGATGAACTTCTGGAAGCCGGCCTGATCCGTATGCATTCCACCCACGCGTCGACCCGCTACGAGATCACGCGCGACGGCGAGGAGACGCTGGAATTTTTCGGGGGGAACATCCCGCCCGCCATTGTCGAGGATATGGACAAGTATCTGAAGGAGAACCGCTTCCGTATCCACAATGAGGCCGGCGTCCTGTCCGATTTTTACAAATCCGCCGGTCAGGACTTCATCGTCCACATGGAGATCCGCGAGGGGCGGAGCACGCTCCTCGATCTGAGCGTCGCCGTTCCCGACCAGGAGCGGGCCGAATGCATCTGCGCCCAGTGGGAAAAGAAGAGTTCCGAAGTCTATGCCTACCTGATGCGGACGCTTACCGGCGGGGACGACTGAACACGGACGCGCGCCGGAAACGCCCGCCGCCGACAACGACGGCCGAGCGCCCACCGGACCCATTCACCCGAGAGGAGAAACGAATATGAAACCGAATCCGAAGCCGCCGGCCCGCCAAAACCCCATTGCCGCTTTCCGGGAGTTTTCGTCCCGCCTGCAGGCAGAAAAAAAGCGCCTGCGGCGCAAACTGTTCCTTTTAAAAGTCAAATTCACGGCGTTTGTCGTTTTCCCGGTCCTTCTGCTTCTGCTGGCCGCCGAAACGGTCCGCGTGCTGCTGCGGTCCGAACTGCGCCGGCAGCCGGAAAAAGCCCCGGGATCCCCGGCCAGGGCCGTGCCGGTCTCCCTCGTCTCCTTCCGGCCCCGGTTCATCACGCCGGAGCCGGTAAAAAACGAAACCGCCGCATCCTGAGCGCGGATCACGCCTCTCTCCGGAACCGGTTAATCTCCTCCACCAGCAGACGGACGTTCGCGACCAGCGAATCAAACATTCCGTACTTATACAGGTTGATCACGACAATCCCGATCGGAACCGCCAGGATCATGCCCGACAGTCCCCCGATCTTAAATCCCAGATACAGCAGGAACAGCGTGACAAGCGGGGACGTCCCCATCGAATCCCCCACGATCTTGGGCTGGATCGCCTGCCGGACCACCTGCGTCAGCACATACAGAAGGATCAGTCCGCCCGCGTAGGCCCATTCGCCCAGAAGAGCCTTCACCAGCGCCCACGGGAACAGCACGGTTCCCGTCCCGAACACCGGCAGAAAATCCAGAAACGCCACCAGCACCGCGAGGAATACGCCGTAATTGACGCGCAGGATCAGAAAACCCACCGCCAGGATCACCGCCACCACAAACATGATGCGGAACTGCGCCAGGAAATAACCCCCCAGAATCTTCAGCACATCCTGCTTAAGATACTGGAAATACTGCCAGACCCCCTGCGGCAGGAACCGCCGCAGCGCGTCCATGATCGTGTCCCGCTCGACGATAAAGAAATAGGAGGAGAGAATGATCACCACCGAATACACGAGAAGCGTGGGGATCCACTTCGCCACATTGCCCACGGCCGTCATTGTCGGGAACGCGATTCCGCGGAGCAGTTCGCCCACCGCGCTGCCCAGGTTCTCATTGAGCCGTTCCAGCCAGTCGCGGACCCCCTGCGGCAGGAACGGAATGGTCTCGGACAGTCTTTTCGACGCCGCCTGGATCTCCCCGACCCCTTCCTCCAGCATCCGGGGAAGATCGCTGATCAGCGAACCGATTTCCGCAAACAGGCGGCTGAACACCAGGTACAGACCCCCGATAACCAGCGCCAGCACCAGCACCACGACCAGCACCGAGCTGTGCCGGCGCACCAGCTTCAGCTTCTTTTCCAGAAAACGGACCAGCGGATTGGCGATCATCGCGATGCACCAGCCGATCACGAACGGCATAAAGAACCGCAGCAGCCGCGGTCCGAGCAGGCAGGTCAGCAGGATCGCCCCCAGCGGGATCGCGATATTCAATAAGATACGCAGCAGCCGTCTTCCGTCACTCATACAGTTCCATCAACCTCCGTCAGACACTCCCGGACAGGATTCCAGAAAATCAAACAGCGTTTCCATTTCCCCGTCCGTCCCGATCGTGACCCGCAGATACTCCGATACTCTGGGGCCGTTAAAATACCGCACATAGATTTTGTGCCGTCTTAATTCCTCATACAGCCGCGCGGAACCCGCGGTCCCGTGCTTCACGAACAGGAAATTCGCCGCGGAATCCGGAAACGAAAAGCCAAGTTCGGCAAAACGCTCCTTCGCCCTCTCCCGGGTCGCCATGATCCTGCCCGCGGTCTCCCGGAAATACGCCTCGTCCTCCAGAGCCGCCATGCCGCAGAGAATGGCCGGCTGATTCAGCGTATAGGAATTATAGGAATACTTCACGTTTTCCATGGCGCCAATCAGCGCCGGCGCGCCGAACGCGCAGCCGATCCGCATACCCGCCATCGAGCGGGACTTGCTGAAAGTCTGCACCACCAGCAGGTTCTCGTACCGGTCCAGCAGACGGATCGCCGACTCGCCGCCGAAATCGATATACGCCTCATCCACGATCACCACCGCGCCCCGATTGCGGCGGACGATCTCCTCCACCTGATCAAGGGGCAATAGCCAGCCCGTAGGCGCGTTGGGATTCGGAAAAACCACGCCGCCGTTTTCCTTCCCGTAATCCTCCGGCCGGATCCGCAGACTGCCGTCCAGAGGCCGCGTCTCATAGGGGATCCCGAACAGATCCGCCCAGACCGGATAGAAGGAATAGGTCACATCCGGGAAGAGGATTGGCCGCGGGGAATTAAAAAACGTCAGAAAGGCCATTGCCAGCACGTCGTCGGAGCCGACCCCCACGAATACGCGGTCGGCAGAAAGGCCATAACGGCGCGCCAGCGCCTCCTTCAGTCCCGCCGCCGCCGGATCCGGGTACCTGCGGACGTCGTCGGCCGTCAGGGACCGGAGAGCGCGCGCCACCCCCGGCGCGGGCGGATACGGGTTCTCATTCGTATTCAGTTTGATTATGCCGCTTTCCCGCGGCTGCTCCCCCGGCACATACGGCGTCACGCGCCGGAAGTACCGCTCCCAGGGCCGGTTCACAGCCCGAGCTCCTTCGCCACCGTCCGAAACGCGGGCAAGGACCGCTCGATCTGCTCATACGATACGCAGTAGGAGATCCGCACGTACCCCGGGCAGGCGAACGACGAACCGGGAACGACCAGAATATGCTGCTTTTTGCAGGCGTCGCAGAAATCCTTTTCATCCTCCGTCGGTGATTTGACGAACAGATAGAACGCCCCCTGCGGCCTGACACACGAGAAACCGTATTCCGTCAGGGCCGAATACAGAAGGTTGCGGTTCCTGTCGTAGGCCGCCACATTGGCCCGCGCGCCGAGACAGCGCATCACGACACGCTGCATCAGGGACGGCGCGTTGACGCAGCCCAGCACGCGGTTGGCGATGGAAGCCGCCTGGAACACGGTCCGCGAGTCCTCCATCTCATCCGGGATCACCAGATAGCCGATCCGCTCCCCGGGCAGGGACAGGGATTTGCTGTAAGAATAGCAGACTGCCGTATTCGCGTAATATTTTGTCACATACGGCACTTCCGCTCCGTCATAGGCCAGTTCCCGGTACGGCTCGTCGGAAATCAGCGTGATAACGGTCCCCAGTTCCTTCTGCTTCCTCTCCAGAACACCGGCGATGCGTTTTATGGTTTCCTCGGAATAAATCACACCCGTCGGGTTGTTGGGCGTATTGATGATCACCGCTTTCGTCCGGCTGCCGATCCGGTTCTCAAAAGCCGCGATATCCGGCTGAAAATCCTCCGTGCGCGGGGGCACCGCCAGCAGTTCGCCGTCGTAATTGCGCACGTAATTGCCGTACTCCAGAAAATAGGGCGCGAACGTAACCACCTGGTCCCCGGGGTTCAAAATCGTCTTCAGGATAATGTTCATGCCGCTGGCCGCTCCCACCGTCATGAGAATGTTGTCCTGATGGAACGACGTGCCGAAGCGGCCGTTCAGAGAGGACGCGATGGCCGCGCGGACATCCTCGTATCCGGCGTTGCTCATATACCCGTGGACGAACGTGGACTCCTCCTCATCCAGAATATCCCGGATCGCCCGGTCCACCTCCGGCGGCGCCGGCACGTTGGGATTGCCCAGACTGAAATCATAGACATTCTCCGCCCCGTAGATTTTCGCCAGGCGCTTCCCCTCCTCAAACATCATGCGGATGGCAGAATTATTCTGCACAAGCGGTTTCATTTTCTCCGATATCATACGCAATTCCTCCTCATCTATCATACTTTCGAAAATCTCGCCCGACGCTCCCGGCGCGGGCATCGCTCTTCCGCCGTTCCCGGCGCGGGGCCGCGCTCCTCACTCTTCCCGCCGCGCGCCGCGGCCCGCGAGCCACATCCTTCCCGGCGCACTCTGCGGCCCGGGCCTCACTCTTCCACCGCTCCCGGCGCGGGGACCGCGCTCCTCACTCTTCCCGCCGCACGCCGCGCGGCCATTCTCTTCCGCCGCGCCCCGGCGGGCCGCCTGCGCCCTCACCTCTCCCTCATCCGGCTGCAGAGGAGCGCCAGCGCCCCCGTCACCGCCAGATAGAACCAGGTGGCGGCGTTGCTGAACCAGGTGGTAAAAAAGGAAAAGACCATATAGAACGCGAACTGGGCGTACAGCAGGTACCACAGCGGATTGCGCGCGCGCTCCGTCCGCACCGTCAGCCAGCGGGCCGCGGCCCCCAGCACGGCGGAGAACACCGCCACGCCCGCCGCGCCGAAATCATAATAGGCGTCATAAAACAGCGTCAGCGTCGTCAGCTCTTCCTTATTGACATAGAGCGGAAAGCCCGCCAGCTCCGGGAACACGAATTTAAGCCCCGTCAGCGTCCAGAGCGGGTACAGCATCCGGAGGCCGTGGGTATGGGCGGGAAGCGCTTCCACCAGACAGTTGAAATTCTCATAGTTATTGGCGATATAAATGTAGGGCTGGGAAAGGAAAATGGGCATGTCCTCATTTTTCATCTCGAAAATGCCGTTTAAATATTCCACGCTGTGACTCCTGGCCACCGTCAGCAGGATATACGGCGGGACCATCGCCGCCGCCAGCGCAAGCACCTTCCACAGGCGCACCCGCCCGACACCGGCCATGTAGGTGAACAACGCCAGCGCCACCGCGAAAATCAGCTGGGACCGCGACACGCACAAAATGGGGATCACCAGCCCGGTCAGGGCCATCGCGACCGCCAGTACGTTCCGGAGGGGACTTTTCGAGCCGCCCTGCAGAAAGAAAAGCACCGCCAGCGACGGCGTCAGCACGCAGGACACGGTCAGATAATGGATCCCGGTCACATGGAAGGACGAATACGCGTGCGGCACCCCGCGCAGAAACAGCGGCACGAACCCCAGCCGGACCGCCTCGAACAGGAAGGCCGCCACGGAAACCGCCGTCACCGCCGCCATGCCGTAAAACAGGGGGCGCGCGTAATTCCGGCTCCCGTACCGCCGCGGCTGGCTATCTCCTCCCGCCCCGTTCCCGGACAGCCGGGACAGCAGCTCGTAACTCAGCCAGAAACACGAAAAGGCCAAAAAAAAGCAGAGCCACGTCTCATCCAGCCAGTCCTTCTGCAGACGGCTCAGCCGCAGGCAGGCCACGCCCTGTCCGCCGACCCAGAACGCGGAAAACAGCCCCCGCAGGTGCAGCGGGTTCCCGGACCGCCGGTAATCCCTCCCGTACAGGTACAGAGCCGCCAGCAGCAGGGCGGCTCCCGCCGGGTACGCGTATCCCCTTCCGGCCAGCAGCCAGCTGGCGGCATAGCAGATACAGTAAACAATCATAGCCCCTATTCTCCCAGACCGTCTTCCACGATTCGCACCATCGCCTCCAGGGCTTCCTGCTCATCCTCCCCTTCGCAGATAAACTCGATCTCGTCCCCGTATTTGACGCAGGCCCCCAGCACGCTGAGCACGCTCTTGGCGTTGGCCGTGACCGTCCCCGACGAAAACTGGATTTTCGATTTATAGCGGAGCGCCGTATTGCAGAGGGTCCCCGCCGGCCGCAGGTGCAGGCCGGTCAGGTTCCGGATCACCACTTTCGCTTTTACCATAACCTTTTCCCTTCCGATCTATTCCTCCCCGTCCGCCGGCCCGCCGGGCCCGACGGCCTCCTCATCCATCACCTGGATCTCGATCTCGGTCGGTCCGATATAGTCGAACCCTTCCTCCAGCGCCGCCGAAAGCTCCACCGAACCGTCCCCCGGCTCCAGTTCGCTCACATCGACATAAAGATCGATGCTCTCCGCGTTCAGCGTATCCAGATCCTCCGCCAGTCCCCGGATCCGGATCTGCAGCGGCTCCTCCCAGAAATAATAGGCGTACCCGGTCTTTCCGCCCTCTATGCGGATGCGGTCCGGATCGTACGTGTACTGCCTCGTTTCCAGCGGCTCCACGTGCAGGATAACCGTCGCGGTGCTTTCGCTGCCTCCCACGATGGAGATGTTGTCCGGCAGGTAATCATCCAGCTTCACCGTCACCTCGACGTCCCGGCTGGCGTTATTTAAATTCAGCGCCTCGCCCGGGATGGTCAGCGTCGTCAGGTTCGCGAGCGCGGAGCGGAGCCCCACGACGGAAACGCTGCGCACGCTGCTGTCCACGCCCGTAAAGCGGTACCCGTCCGCCACGGCGCCGGACACCTGGAAATCAAGTGCCAGATCCTTCACCCGCAGCACGGATACGTTGTACTCGGCCTGCTCGAAATTCAGTTCCACCGGATCCGACAGATCCAGCCGGTTGCCGTTCGCGTCATAGAAATAGATATCGGTTACTCCCGTCATATCCGTATCCACGCCGTCCACATTGATCTCCACGCCCATGGAACTGATCTGCCCGATCACCGATTCCGCGCCCGTGGCGATCACCCGGGTCGGCGACAGCATCACTTCCCCGATGTCGTAGCCGTCCGCGGCGGTCCCCTCCGTATGGGCCTGGAGCGCGAAAACCTTGGTCTGCAGCGGCTCCGTCTGGATCCGCACCACCATGGGGGTGACGGTAAGACTTCCCGACGAGATCAGGCTCCTGATCTGATAGTCGGGAATATCCACCTGCACCGGGATGGCGCCCGTCACGTCGTAGAGCTGGGCCAGATCGGCGTAGGCGTAGAAATCGCGGGCCGAAACCCTGGATTCATCCCTGACGCGGATCCGGTAGCTGACCGTTACCGTATTCCGGCTCACCGGCTCATAGGTCAGGCCGGCCTTGGTAAGCACGTCCGCGTTGGTAAATTCCACCGGAACCGTCTGCGTCACCGTCAGAAGCGGATTGGAAACATTCACCATGATCAGCCACGTGAATACGGCAAGGACGACCGACAGAATTTTCAGGCCCAGATTATGCGTCAGCAGCTTTTTCATTTTTCTGCCTTCCCTTCCATATTCTGAAACGTTTCGTCTGCCCGCCGGAAGCGACGTTGGCACGGAGCGCCTCGCGTAAGCTGTCCGGATCCGGGATCCGCTTAAGTTCCCCGCCTTCCGCCAGGGAAATACGGCCGGTCTCCTCCGAAACGACGATCGTCATGCTGTCCGTAACCTCGCTGATGCCCACGGCGGCGCGGTGCCTGGTCCCCAGATCCTTGCTGATCTTATTGTTGTCCGAAAGAGGCAGATAGCAGGTGGCCGCGGTCACCCGGTTCCCGCGGATAACGACCGCCCCGTCGTGAAGGGGCGTATTGTGCTCGAATATATTGATCAGCAGCTGACTGGTGACAAGGCCGTCGATCGCGATCCCCGTCCGTTCGATATCCTTGAGGGTCCCCTCCCGCTCGATCACGATCAGCGCGCCGGTCCTGGCCTTCGCCAGTTCCACGGACGCTTTCACCAGTTCGCTGATGGTCTTTTCCGTAAACCGCGAATCCTCCTCGCGGCCCGTGTCAAAAGGCAGGAGGCCGGTCAGCAGGTTCCGGCTGCCCAGCTGCTCCAGCGCCCTGCGCAGTTCCGGCTGGAAAATGATCACCAGCGCCGTCGCCGCCACGAACGCCACATTCTCCATGATCCACAGGATCGTATAGAGTTTCAGCGCCCACGCGGCCAGCGCGAACAGCAGGATGATCACGATGCCGCGCAGAAGCGTCCACGCCCTGGTATCCTTGATCCACACCAGAATCTCATAGATCAGAAAAGCGATAATGGCGATCTCCAATATATTGGTCTTGGTAATCTGCGGCAAAAAAGACAGCCATTCGTAGAGTGTATCAATAACCCGCGCCACTTCCTCACCTTCCTATCCCTCTCGGCCCCTAATCCTCGGGCCCCTCGTCCCGGTACCGTTTCCTCCCGATCTTCTGCACCTTTACGTCCGGCAGCGAGACCGATATTTTCGGCACGGCTTTCACATAGTAATAATAATCGTCGTCCTCAAACTGCACATACTCCGTCCTCGTGTAGTCCACGGCAAATACGAAGAAATGGTAGACGGCCGCCAGAAGGACGGACAGCACCAGCCCCGCCAGAAGCTCGCCCACCGGCACGGTGACGTCAAACAGGAAATCGCCGACAAAAACCGACGCCAGCTGCACCAGCGCGCCCGCCACGATGGCAATGACCCAGGAATAGTTCACCGGGAGCCTGCGGATCAGGTAAACCGCCAGGAAACCCGCCGCGCAGGCGATCAGAAAGACCAGCATTGTCCGGTTCGTCATAATCGTCTTCAGAATCTGCGTGTACTGCTCAATGAACCCCAGAGACGCCTCCCCGCTTAAGACCCCCGCGTTCTGCCGGATATACTGAAGAATATAGTACAGCGCCGTTCCGCAGCAGACCGGCACGACCGACGCCAGCCCGCCGGACAGCCCCGCGAGAATCGGCAGGGCGTACGGGATCTTCCAGTGGAAGAAAATCGGCGCCAGAAGCAGGAGATAGCTGTCCCCCGGCTGAAAGCTGTAATAGAGGATCAGCAGAAATACCATCAGGACCAGAAGGATCAGCGTCATTTCGAGGGAAACCGCGCCGGTGTGGATCAGCAGCAAAATACCCGCCGCGAACGCCATCACCCCGTAAGGCAGGACACTGCAGACGAGGGCAAGCACCAGTTCCACCCAGACGCTGTCCAGACGCGCGTAGAAACCAAGCTGCGAATTCAGCAGGCGGAACGTATAGAAGCCCAGCAGAAAACGGAGCGCCGGCGTAATGAATACCTCGTATTTCCCGTAGAAACTCCTCAATTTTTCCCGAAATACCCAAATCGACATCACGAGTCCCGTTCCTCCCTACTCCGTTCCTTTTGCCGGTCCTCCAGTTCATAGCGCTTCTCCAGGCGCTTCATCTTCGACAGATACACC
>CAZPGD010000023.1:0-7036 GCA_964585865.1 uncultured Hungatella sp.
TACCGAATATTCTCAGCCGCACTGCGTCAGATAATCCATCGCCAGTTCGTACCCTTTCAGCCCCAGCCCCACGATCTGCCCGGTGCACACCGGGGCGGTCACGGATACATGGCGAAATTCCTCCCGTTTGTGAACATTGGAAATATGCACTTCGATTTTCGGGATCTCGACGGACGCCAGGGCGTCGCGGATCGCGTAGCTGTAATGGGTGAAAGCGCCGGGATTGATAATGATGCCCTCCGTCTTATTATGGCAGGCTTCCTGGATCTTGTCAATGACGGCTCCCTCGTGATTACTCAGAAATATTTCCAGTTCATGGCCCTCTTTCTCGGCCTTCTGCCGCAGCGCGGCCGTCAGGTGCCCGTAATCTTCCGTACCGTAAATGCCTTTTTCGCGTATGCCCAAAAAATTCAGGTTCGGGCCGTTTATCACAAGAATTTTCATATGCTTTTTCCTCCGTCAGTTCTCTGTCTGGCGGGACAGTCCTGGAATTCCCGACAGAATTTCCTCCCCGATCTGCTCCGGCCGCTTCCGGTCCGTGTCCACCGTCAGATGGGCGGTTTCCGTATAAACCGGGTCCCTCGCGGACAGCAGCGCGGTCACTTTTTCGTTCCGGTCGCATCCCTGCAGAAGCGGACGGCTGCGGTCCCTCGCCAGTCTCCGGCATACCGTTTCGGGCCGTACCCGCAGATAAACCACGTAACCTATATTTCTTAAAACGCGCCGGTTATCTTCCCGCAGGGGCACGCCCCCGCCGGTGGAAACGATCGCCGGGCCCCGCAGCCGCGCCAGTTCGCCGATAACCGCGGATTCCGTTTCCCGGAACGCGTCCTCTCCCCGCGTCTCGAATATCCGGCTGACCGTCATGCCGGCCCTGGCCTCGATCATGGCATCCGTGTCCAGGAACCGCCACGAGAGGCGGCGGGACAGCCAGCGGCCGACGGTGGATTTGCCCGCTCCCATAAAACCGATCAGGATCACGGGGCGGTCCGCGCCCTCATTCCCGTTCCTATCCATGAAGCCGTTCCTCCATCCGTTTTCTGGCCCCCGCGATGACTTCGGCGGGCACCCTGATATCCGGCCGCCACAGTTCGAAGGAGGCCGCGCCCTGATAGATCAGCATGTCCAGACCGCCCGCCGCCCGGCCGCCCGCCGCCTCCACGGCACGCATGAAGCGGGTTCGGTACGGGTTGTAGATCAGATCGACCGCGTCGCGGATGCGCGCGTAGAACGCCGGGTCCTCGACGGGCGCATGGTCCGGATCCGGGTACATTCCCACACTCGTGGTCTGCACCGCCAGATAATCGTGCCCGTCCAGTTCGTCCCACTGCGAAAGCGCCATTACACGCACCTTCATTCGCTTTTCCTGTTTGTCCGGGGCCGGCTCCCCGGAGTTTCCCGCAGGCAGGCCGTTTCCTGATATTTGCCTGCTTGCCTGCTCCCCGACGGCCGCTGCCGCTGGCTCCCCGGCCGCTTCCGGCATCTGCGCGATCTTCGCGGCCAAGTCCTCGGCCCGGTCCGGGCTGCGGTTGAGAATGGTCAGGGAAGCCGCGCCTTCCCGCTTCAGCAGGTAGGCCGCCGCCCGGGCCGCCCCTCCTGCTCCGATCAGCAGGCAGTCGCGCCCCCTGATCTCCATGCCCTGTTCCTTCATGCTGCGGCAGAGCCCTTCCACGTCCGTATTGTATCCTTTGTACCCGTTTTCCGTACGCACCAGCGTATTGACGGCGCCCGCGCTCCGGGCCGTCTCGTCGATATCCGTCAGGTAGGGGATCACGTGCCGCTTATGCGGAATCATCACATTCAGCCCCGTAAAACCGAGGGCGTAAGCGCCCCGCACGGCCTCTCCCACCGCTTCGTCTTCCACGAGACAGGGAACGTAAATATAGTCGATTCCCATGGCCTCCGAAAAATAATTATGCAAAAGCGGAGACAGAGTATGTCCTACGGGCCTTCCCATGACACCGCATACCGTCGCGTTCCCCGTAATCATCCTTTATGCCCCTTTCCCGCAAAATTCCGTTCTTTCCATAACCGCCGTTCCCGGCCGAACCTTCACTTCCCGGCAAAACCGCCGTCCGCTTCCGTCCGCGCGTCCCCGTCCGGACGGGATTTTCTTCTGTCCCGCTTATAAAAATACAGCACCACCGCTTCCAGGTAACGCTTCAGCACGATCTGAATCTCCTCTTTCGGGTCGATGGGCTTCGTCAGGAAAGTGCGGATCCCGGCGCGGTTGGCCCCGTAAATGTCCGTAAAAATCTGGTCGCCCACAAAAACCGTACTGTCTTTGCCGGTGCCCATCTGTTCCATGGCCCGCAGATAGCCCTGCACTCCCGGCTTCCCGGCACGGTGGATATAACCGGATCCCACCTGTCCCGCGAACGGCTCCACGCGCGATTCGCGGTTATTCGACATCAGGCAGGTTTTCATGCCCATCCCGCGGAAACGCTCAAACAAAGCCAGTGCCTTCTCGTCCGCCGGGGCCCCGTGCGGCACCAGCGTGTTGTCAATATCAAAGATTACGCCCCGTATCCCCTGCTCATACAGTTTTTCATACGGGATCCCGTAGGCGGAATCCACCCATTCGTCCGGATATAACTGCCGCCAGCTCATTTTTTCAGTAATTTTCCTATCTCGTCGATAAACGTATTGACATCCTTGAATTCCCGGTAAACGGAAGCGAAACGGACATAGGCCACCTCGTCCAGTTCCTTCAGCTTATCCATGACCAGTTCGCCTATGACGGAAGTCGCCACTTCCTTCTCTTCCATCGTGAACACATTGTTCTCAATCTCATTGATCAGCGTGTTGATCTGCTGGGTGGAAACGGGCCGCTTGTGGCAGGCCCGCAGAATACCCGCCTCGATCTTGGAACGGTCGAAGACTTCTCTGGTACCGTCTTTTTTGATCACCATCAGGGGCATGGTCTCCAGCTTTTCATAGGTCGTAAAACGCTTGCCGCAGTTCTCGCACTGCCGTCTCCTGCGGATGGCGGAATTTTCCTCCGCGGGACGGGAATCAATGACTTTCGTCGCATCTTCATTACAAAACGGACATTTCACGGGATCTGTTTCCTCCTGACGCCGGACGCATACGGCCGTTCAGACGGCTTGCCGGGTCTGAGCCGCCGCGCCCGCATTGCTCTTCTATTCTGAATTTCCTGCCTATTCTACCATGGCTCGGGGGAATCCGCAAGCGTGCGCAAAGTTCCGGCACGTGCCCGGCCACAGACCGCCTTGCCATTCCACGGCTCCGCCGCTTCCCGGATCTCTTCCGCGGCCCGCGCCGCTTCCCGGCCTTCCTCCCGCGCCCTCACGGGCGCGCGCCGAGTTCCCCTCTCATATGGTGCTTGCGGCACAGGGCCGTGTACCGGTCGTTGCCGCCCATCATGATCTGCTCCCCGGCGCGGACCACATGGCCGTCCTCGCCGATCCGCGCGTTGCAGGTGGCGGCTTTCCCGCACCAGCAGACGGTCTTGATTTCTTCGATCTGATCCGCCCAGGCCATCAGCCACATGCTCCCCTCGAAGAACTCCCTCCGGAAATCCGTCCGCAAACCGTAGCAGATCACCGGAATTTCCAGATCGTCCACGATATGAACCATAAATTCCACCTGCGCCCTGGAAGCGAACTGGGCCTCGTCCACAATCACACAGTCGTACGCGCGAAGTTCCTCATCGCGCATGGCCGTCAGCTGCTCCAGAAGAATTCCTTCCTTCTCAAGGCCGATTCTGGAGCGGATCGTATAGTCCCCGTCCCTGGAATCCAGCCGCGGCTTCACCAAAAGCGCCTTCTTCCCGCGCTCACGGTAATTATACTCCACCATCAGGGCGTTCGCCGTCTTGGAACTGCCCATGGCGCCGTACCGAAAATACAATTTTGCCATATTTTATGTCCCCGCTTTACCGTTTTTCCAAAATTTCTCTTACAGCACCGTAAACGGCAGTTTCCGCGCACGCAGATAAGCGGCCGCCGCCTCATCCCAGGCATTCTCCAGCGCCCTGTCCGCCGTGAATACATTCAGAGAAGTCCCCGTCACGCACAGGAGTTTCCCCTCCTCATAGCGGATATTCAGATAAAGCCCCCCGACCTGCTCCGCCGCGAGGGGAATACCGTGCGAAACCAGAAACCGCTCCGTCATTTCCGGCGGCTGCCGCAGCACGATCCGAAACTGCTCCGGCAGCTTTTTTCCCTTCATCAGACTATAACAGAATGGCTTGACGGCAGGCCACGCGGAAAACTCCCCGATCCGGCCCTCTTCCCGCTCCTCTTCCGTATAGTATCCCTTCCGCACACGGCCGTCGATGCGGAACGTATTAAACGTCACAATGACGGCCTCGCTCAGCTGGAAGCGGTCGAAAGTTTCTCCCACCAGCAGTTCCGATGTAAAATGCCTGATATCCTCTATCTTCATTGCCGTCATCCGTTCCGCCTCGCCTCCTTTCATCCGCTCCGCGAACCGCCAAACGGTCACGCCCCGAATTCCTCCCGGTAAAGCGAGAAGAAATCCGCCGTCGTCGTCCCGTCCTCTTCCGAAAAACGGATTTCCTGCCAGAAATCCCCGTCAAACGTTACCTGGTCCTCCGACTCGAACCGCGAATATATCTGCCGGATCACCTGGCTCCTGCGCTGCTCGTACAGCCGGGCTTTCCGCAGCTGCGTCGCTTCCTCGTCGTAATCGTCCAGACATTCCACGATATAGAACCAGCCGTCCGCCTCGATCAGGGAACTGATTTCCCCCTCCCGCAGGGCAAACGCCGCGTCCTCCAGCTCCTTCGGCATTTCCCCCCTGCCCAGCAGGCGTTCGATCTGCTCCCCCTCGCTGGTCTCCCTCGCCAGAGAAGCAAAATCCGCCCCTTCCAGGGTCAGCCTGCGGTAAACCGCCTCCGCGGCCGCCCGGCTGGAAATCTGGATGACGCGCACGGAAATCACCTTGGCCTCGCTGTCGCTGACTTCCAGATCGATGCCGGAAGTCAGCGCCCCGACCACTTTATTGGCCAAGTAATATTCCCGGTACATGGTCAGAACATCTTCCTCCGTCGCCCCCGTATAGGCGCGGTCCGCCTCCGTCAGGCCGCCGTAATACCGCGCGGCCAGCGACTGGAGGCGCCCCTGCTCCGCGCCGGTGACCGCGATCCCCTGCTCTTCCGCCAGCAGGTTCATGGCGCGCATGTCTTCCAGAAATTCCTTCACCTGATCCAATAAATATGTCCTAAACGTCCTCCCGTCCCGCAGCGCCGCGTCCCAGATCGCGCCGGTATAAATCTGTTCGTACCGGTTCCTCTCCGTCGCCACCACGATCATGGCCTGGGATTTCGTATAACCGCGGTCCGCCTCCTCTTCCCCCTTAAACGGGGACCCCGCCCCGCAGCCGGCCAGCGCGCACCATACGGCCGACAGCAGAACGGTCAACAGCAGAACAGCCGGAAACAGACGCCTTTCGGCACCTGCCGGAGTCCCCCGTTTATCTCCCATGAACCGGTTCCTTCCTTCTTACTTAAGCAGCTGTCTTCCTTTTCCGAATCCCTCTTACGGACAGGGGCGCGCCCGCGTCTCAGCGCGCGTACAGATAATTCACCGCGGCCGCGATGATAATGCCCAGAACCGCCCCCGCCAGCACCTGAAGCGGCGTGTGCCCGACCACTTCCTTCAATTTTTCCTGTATTTCCTCATTATCCAGTTTGAACCAGTCCTGCTCCACGATCAGGTTCAAAAGCTTCGCCTGCTTGCCGGTCTCCTGGCGGACCCCGATGGCGTCGTACATCACGACGGACGACAGCACAAAACAGACCGCGAACTCAAAAGACCCGACCCCCCGCAGCATCGCGGTAGACACCGTCAGCGCGCACACCGTCGCGGAGTGGGAACTCGGCATCCCGCCGGACCCGATCAAACGCTCCGGACGGAACGTCCGATTCAGCCCGAGATCAATCAGCGTTTTCGTCAGCTGGGCCACCAGCCACGCCACGGCCGCGCTGACAAGGATCTGGTTCCCCAGCAATTCCTTCCAGACATTCATGATCCTTTTCCGTCTCCCTCTGCTTGATTGCCGGTCCGTTCAGCCGGCCTCCCCGATCAGTTCGTCATACAGTTCCCGGTACTTTCCGGCCGAGGCGTTCCACGAAAAATCCTCGGACATGGCACGCTCCGCGATCCGGTTCCATTCCCGCCTGCCGTTAAAATAGATCTTTTCCGCGTAACGGACGCGGTCCAGCATCTCGTCGGCATTAAAATTGGCAAACGAAAATCCCGTGCCGGTATCCTCGTACTCGTTGTAGGGCTCGACCGTATCCTTCAGGCCGCCCGTTTCCCTGACTATCGGAAGCGTCCCGTAGCGCAGGGCCATCAGCTGACTCAGGCCGCATGGCTCAAAAAGCGACGGCATCAGGAACACGTCGCTGGCGGCGTAAATCTTGTGCGCCAGAGGTTCGGAATAAAAAATATTGGCCGAAACCTTGTCCGGGTATTTCTCCACGTAATGGCGGAACATCGTTTCGTACCGCTCCTCCCCCGTGCCCAGAACCGCCAGCTGAACGGCGTCCCCGCACAGTTCCTCCATCGCGTACGCGATCAGATCGAACCCTTTCTGGTCCGTCAGGCGGGACACAATGCCGATCATCATGGCCTTATCCTGCTCCTCCAGGCCCAGCTCCTTCTGCAGGGCACGCTTATTTTTGCCCTTGTCCCTGCGGAACGTCTTCACGCCGTAATTCTGCTCGATATACGGGTCCGTCTCCGGATTGAACTCCTCGTAGTCAATCCCGTTGACAATGCCCCGCAGACTGCCGGCGCGCGCCCGCATGAGGCCGTCCAGCCCTTCCCCGTAGAAGGGAAGCTTAATCTCCTCCGCGTAGGTACTGCTGACGGTCGTGACGGCGTCCGCGTAGACGACGCCGCCCTTTAAGAGGTTGCCGTTCCCGTAGGCTTCCAGCTTGTCCGGCGTGAAATAGGAATCGGACAGGCCGCTCAGGCGCTTAATCGTGTCCACGTTCCAGACGCCCTGGAACTTCAGGTTGTGGATCGTGAAAACGGTCTTCATA
>CAZPGD010000023.1:7046-12269 GCA_964585865.1 uncultured Hungatella sp.
TAGACCGGGATCAGGCCCGTCTGCCAGTCGTGGCAGTGAACCACGTCCGGCTTAAACCCGATAACCGGAAGGGCGGACAGCGCCGCGCCGCAGAAAAATGAGAACTTCTCCAGATCATACAGCCAGTCCCCGTAGGGGGCGGATCCGTTGAAATACCACTCATTGTCAATAAAATAGAAGACAACGCCGTCATAAACACACCGCAGGATCCCTACGTAGCGGCTCTCTCCCAGATAATCCATATAGAATTTATCGACAAATTCAAGTTTGTCCTTCCATTCCTCTTTCATGAAGACGTACGCGGGGATCATCACCCTCACGTCGTATTGTTCCTTATCAAAACATTTCGGCAGGGAGCCGACCACGTCCGCCAGCCCGCCCGTTTTGATAAACGGCACCGCCTCGGAAGCCACAAACAGAATTTTTTTCATGCGAGAATCCTCCTCAAAAAACCTCCTCAATTTTTGAAATCCGGCAATGGAACCATTATACACTACTTTTTTTGAATTAGGAAGTATCTTCTTTGAAATAATGCGGTTTGTTCCGTTCCGCTCTGTACTTTTCGCGATATTGTGCTATGATAGCCATGAGGCAAATAGAATTTTAAAGGAGGACCTTCTGTCATGTCCGAACGCAATCTCACATTACTGACGGATCTGTACGAACTGACCATGATGCAGGGGTATTTTAAGGAACGGGAACAGAATGACGTCGTCATTTTTGACGCGTTTTTCCGCAGCAATCCCAGCCACGCCGGCTACTCGGTATGCGCGGGCCTCGAGCAGGCGATCGAATATGTAAGCAATCTTCATTTTGACGAAGAGGACATCGCCTATCTGCGGTCCGTGGGACTGTTTGAGGAGGATTTTCTGGAATATCTGAAAGGGTTCCGTTTTACGGGAGATATCTACGCCATTCCCGAAGGATCCGTTATTTTTCCGCGCGAGCCCCTGGTGAAAGTCATCGCGCCCATCATGGAGGCGCAGCTGATCGAGACGGCTCTTCTGAATATCATTAACCACCAGAGCCTGATCGCCACCAAGGCGGCGCGCGTGGTGCTGGCCGCGCAGGGGGACGGGGTCATGGAATTCGGCCTGCGGCGGGCGCAGGGACCGGACGCCGGCATCTACGGGGCGAGGGCCGCCATGATCGCCGGCTGTATCGGCACATCCAACGTGCTGGCCGGCAAAATGTTCGACGTGCCGGTGAAAGGCACGCACGCGCACAGCTGGATCATGAGTTTCCCCAACGAGTTGACCGCTTTCCGCGCCTACGCGCGGCTCTATCCCTCCGCCTGTATCCTGCTGGTCGATACGTACGACACCCTAAAATCCGGCGTTCCCAACGCCATCCGGGTCTTTACGGAAATGCGGGAGGCCGGGATCCCGCTGTCCTTCTACGGCATCCGCCTCGACAGCGGGGATCTGGCCTATCTGTCGAAGCAGGCTAAAAAGATGCTGGACGACGCCGGTTTTACGGACGCGGTCATTTCCGCTTCCAACGACCTGGACGAGACGCTGATCACCAGTCTGAAACTCCAGGGCGCCGCGATCAATTCCTGGGGCGTCGGCACGAACCTGATCACTTCCAAAGACTGCCCCTCTTTCGGCGGCGTTTACAAGCTGGCCGCGATCCGGGACAAGGCGACCGGGCGGTTCATTCCCAAGATCAAGCTGTCCGAGAACGCCGAAAAAATCACCAATCCGGGCAACAAGACCATCCGCCGCGTCTACGACCGGGCAACCGGCAAGATCGTCGCCGACCTGATCTGCCTGGCGGACGAGACATACGATACGGACCGGCCGCTGCTGCTCTTCGATCCCAACGAAACCTGGAAGCAGACGCTCCTTCCGGCCGGCTCCTATACCATGCGGGAGATGCTGGTCCCGGTCTTTCTGGAAGGGCGGTGCGTCTACCATTCTCCGCGGGTCATGGAAATCCGCGATTACTGCCGGCAGGAACTGGACACGCTCTGGGAGGAATCCAAGCGTCTCGAATTCCCCCACCGCATCCACGTGGATCTGTCCAAACCCCTTTGGGAGATGAAGAACGCGCTGCTGGCGGAATATTCGAAAAAATGAACCCCTTTTGTTCACAATTTATTCAAAAACCTTTTACAACCTCGCTAAACTTTCTTCATAAATGTTGTCTATACTGAGACCAGTGAGGCAAATGAAACGCTGAACCGCCAAAAGAGACATTCAGAGAAAATTTTTTTCATAATCTGCCGGCAATTCTCAGGAATTGCCGGCTCCTCCCTTTCTATGGGAGAATAGTTCTTCGGACTGCCGGATCGCGTCTGCCACATGTCCCCAGCCCCCGTCCTCGATCACATTCTCAAACTCGTCCGCAACCTCCCGGTTCGGAATACATACTTCCCGGGTCTGCTCGTCATACGCCAGGTAGCCGAGATGTACCAGCAGCGTCAGCACGTCGTCCCGGCTTTTGATGCTGGTCATATCATTCTGGAAACGCTGCGGATTGATCCGGCAGCGCCCGCCGCCAAGCATTATGATAACCGCTTCCTTCAATCCGTCAAAATCCATGTTAATGTACCATTTCAGCGCTTCATACGTCTCCGTCCCGGTCCAGTAACTGCCGTATTCCCGGTTCAGCATCGCTTCCACCACCGATCTGGGACTGTAGACGGAAGCGGCCCTCTGAAAATGGTACCCGTCGTACCACCGCCGCGCCTCCTCAAAATCCATCCGGTACCGTCCGCACAAGGCCCGGACCTCGCTTTCCGTGAACCCGACATACTCCGTCAGGACCCCGGGACCCACCATCGTATATTCATTAAAATTATTCAGCGCCGACTGTGTGCCGTATTTTTTTATCGGCAGGATCCCCGTCATGTAGGCCAGCTTCACGAATCTGTCGGAAGGCGCGCTTTTAAACAGGCCGCGCAGCAGATTGATATACTCCTCCTGCTGCCGCTCGTCATACCTGGCCTCCCGAAACAGGCAGTCCCATTCGTCAATAATGATCACAAATTTCTCATGGACCGCCTCGCTGATCCTGGCAAGGGCAACCGGAAGCGGCACATCCGTCTCCTTTATCACTTCCGGAAACGCGTCGCGCAGTTCCGCCAACACTTCTCTTTGAAGAGTTTCCGCTACTCCTTCCGCTCCCGACGGCATCGTGCGGAACCATGCGATATCCAGGTACAGAACATACGACTTGTTCAGGTGCTTTTCAAAAGAGCGGTCGCCGGAAATCTTCAGCCCTTCAAACAGGCGCCTCGAATCGCAGGATCTGTCGTAATACGCCGCCAGCATCTCGGCCGCCATCGATTTGCCGAATCTTCTCGGACGGCTCACGCAAAGGTATTTCTGCTTCGTCTGAAGAACGCGGTTCGTAAACGCGATCAGCCCGGTCTTGTCCACGTAAATCTCGGAATTCAGCGCCTCCCGAAAAGCGCTGCTGCCCGGATTCAGATAAATCCCCATGTGCCGCCCCCCTTATCCATTGTGTCAAATGCTTTCCCGCCGCTTCCTCTCACCCGTGCACCGTATTTCTCATGGCGATTTCCTTCCATTTGCCGGAACGGTACCTGACGGACATAAGCAGCGTCCGCAGGCACTGATCGGCCACCAGCGCGATCCACGCGCCCCAAAGTCCCAGATGGAAGACCCGGATCAGCACCACGCAGATCGCCGTCCTCACGCCCAGCACCGTGATCGCGGTCACAATGGCCGTATAGCGGGTGTCGCCCGCTCCCCGCAGACCGCCGGACACGATAAACTGGTCGGCCTGGAACGGCTGGCTGACCGCCAGCAGGATCAGGATCGGCGCTCCCATGCGAATTACTTCCGGGGAGTCCTTAAACAGGCCGATAATCTGCTCATTAAAACAGATCATCAGCAGCATCAGCACAAACGACGCCGCGATGCCGAGGTTTCTCGTCATGCGCATATAGACGGCCGACATATCGAAACGCCGCTTGCCGATTGACTGCCCCATCAGCGTGGTGGCCGCGTTGGCGAAAGCCTGTCCCATCATGAAACTCATGGACTGGATACTCATGCATATCTGGTGCGTGGCATAGATCAGATCCCCCAGCCCCGTCACCTGTTTCGTATAAATAATGATGCCGGCCCGCATGAACAGCTGTTCCATCATGGACGGCAGGCCGATATTGACCACCCGGCCCATCAGATCTTTGTCGAAGGTGAATTTCTCCCTCAGATCGATGTACACGTAGTGCCTTTTGCCGAACGCCACCCACATGGCGATCAGAAACGCCGCCGTCTGCCCTATGATCGTGGCCAGGGACGCGCCCGCCACTCCCATCTTCGGAACGCCGAAATGCCCGTAAATCATTACGTAATTAAAAAACAGATTGATAACATTGGCCGCCGTATTGTAGAGCATGGGCGTCCTGGTATCCCCGATCCCGCGCAGGGCGGCCGTGACCGTAATGCCCATGCACAGCGGGATAAATCCGTACAGCTGGATATCCAGGTACGTAACCCCCAGCTTCAGCGTCTCCCCGCTGATGCCGCCGCCTCCCATAAAACGGATCAGTTCCTCGCTGAACGTCAGCCCGACCAGCATGAATAGAAATGAGATCAGCAGGTTCAGAAGCATGGCGTGCTTAAAGACCAGATTCGCCTTTTCCCGGTCCTGCTGCCCCCGGAAGCGGGCGATCATCGCCGTCGCGCCGACGTTTAACGCCTGCACCATCGTCATCAGCAGGAACTTCGGCTGGGCCGCCAGTCCCACGGCCGCCAGAGCCGTGATCCCCTCCTGCCCGGGCAGGTGCCCCACCATTACCTGATCCGCCATGCTGGTCAACTGCGTCAGCACCAGTTCCACCAGACTCGGCCAGGCGATCAGAACCACGTCCCGGTACAGGCTGCTCTTCGCGACGCCGTCCGGGATCCGGATTTTCCCGACCTTTCCGGTCGCTTCCTTCCAATCGTTTTCTCCATACGGCAGATCGTCCAGCACGGTACGCACGGACCGCTCCTGCCCGCTCTTTTTCCGACTCATTCCTCTATCTTCCTCTTTCCGTTTCCTCTGACCGGAGGGGCGGCTTTCGCCCTGCCCGTCTCTTCGGTACGGCATTCTCGCGGCGCATGGCGCACACCTGTCCGCAGAGTTGCACAACACCGCCCGTTTTCTTCGGCACGGCAGCCCAGCGGCTCACGGCGCCCGCCTGGCCGCAGAGTTGCACGACACCGCCCGTTTCTCGGCGGCGCGGCAGCCCGGCGGCGCCTG
>CAZPGD010000024.1:0-10560 GCA_964585865.1 uncultured Hungatella sp.
CGGTGGGCGGCCGGCATTTTTGTGACCATGCCGAGGCGGCGGGCGGGCGGCTTTCCGCGACCCGTCCGCGGAGAGAAACGAAAGATAATAAGGAGAAGAAATGACACCCGATATTCTGACCGCGATGTACCGTTCGCTGGGCATCAGCGAAGAGGTTCTTAAGTTTGCCGCCGGCATCGAGGCGTCCCTGACCGGACGCTTCGCCGGAATCGACGCGCGCGCCGAATACAACCAGATGAAAGTGCTGAAGGCCATGCAGGAGAACCGGGTCAGCGACATTCATTTTGCCGCTACCACGGGATACGGCTACAACGATCTGGGCCGCGACACGCTGGAGGGGGTCTACGCGTCCTGCTTCCATACCGGTTCCGCCCTCGTCCGTCCCCAGATCATGAGCGGCACGCACGCCCTTCACATCGCGCTTTCCGGAAACCTGCGGCCGGGGGACGAACTTCTGTCCCCCGCCGGGAAACCGTATGATACTCTGGAAGAGGTCATCGGGATCCGTCCGTCCGCCGGCTCTCTCGCCGAATACGGCGTGACGTACCGCCAGGTTGATCTTCTGCCGGACGGCTCGTTCGACTACGACCGCATTGCCGCGGCAATCAACGGAAAAACGAAACTGGCAACGATCCAGCGCTCCAGAGGGTACGCGGAGCGCCCCACCTTTTCCGTCAGGCAGATCGGGGAACTGATCGCCTTCATCAAGCGCGTCAAGCCGGATGTAATCTGCATGGTAGACAACTGCTACGGCGAGTTCGTGGACACCACGGAGCCTTCGGACGCGGGAGCCGACATGATCGTGGGGTCCCTAATCAAAAATCCCGGCGGCGGTCTGGCCCCCTCCGGCGGCTACATTGCCGGCCGCCCCGACTGCGTGGAAAGGGCCGCTTATCGTCTGAGCGCTCCCGGTCTGGGCCGGGAGGTAGGCGCCAGCCTGGGACTGAACCAGTCCCTTTACCAGGGGCTCTTTCTGGCGCCCACCGTGGTGGCCGGGGCCTTGAAAGGAGCAATTTTTGCCGCCGCGGTTTATGAAACGCTCGGCTTTTCCGTTCATCCTTCCGCTTCCGAGGAGCGTCACGACATCATTCAGTCCGTTACCTTCGGGAACCCGGAAGCCGTAATCGCTTTCTGCAGGGGGATCCAGGCGGCCGCGCCCGTGGACAGCTTTGTAACGCCGGAGCCGTGGGACATGCCGGGCTATGATTCCCCGGTGATCATGGCCGCCGGCTCCTTCGTGCAGGGCTCTTCCATCGAACTGAGCGCCGACGCGCCCATAAAACCGCCCTATGCCGTCTTTTTCCAGGGGGGACTCACCTGGTACCACGCGAAATACGGCGTTCTCCGCTCCCTGCAGGAATTAAAAGACGCCGGCCTCCTTGCCGGACATTCCCTTTCCGGGCGCTGACGGCGGTCTCCGGCCTGTCTCTTGCCGTCCGCTGACCGTGGCCCGGACCGCCCGGACCGCCCCGGCCCACCTTCGCCGTCCGCCTCCATCGGTCTCCATGGCGTTCGCTGACCATGGCCCGGATCGCCGTCGGCCCATCCATGCTGCCCGCTGACCGCAGCCCGGTCCGAGGCCCGCCCGGCCATAAACTTACGGTTTTATTAAGTTGGTGTACATCGGGGCCGATCTATGGTACAATGACGAGGAAAGTGCCGATAACGCCTGCGTTAACCGGCGCTTGACGAGTACCGCCGCCGAATACGGTTCTGTTCCGGAACCGTATTCCCTTTTTGCGTACCTGGAGAGCCGCGGACGGGGGTCTTAATGGAAATCAAAAAGATGAAGGATATTCCGGCGGGAGAGCGGCCGTACGAGCGCTGCGCGCGTCTCGGACCGGAAGCGCTGCGCGATGAGGAACTGCTGTCCGTCATCATCCGCACCGGGAGCCGCGGGCTGAATTCGCTGGAAACCGCGCGCCGGGTGCTGGCACTGAATTATCCGGGAGACGGCCTGCTGGGGCTCTGCCATTTGTCCCTTGCCGATCTGGAGAAAGTGGATGGCATCGGTACGGTCAAGGGGATCCAGCTGCTCTGCGTCGGGGAATTGTCCCGCCGCATCAGTCAGCGCTACGCGGTCTCGCAGATCGAGGCGTTCGACGGGCCGGAGCAGGTGGTAAACTATTATATGGAAAGTATGCGCCATCAGGAGCAGGAGATGTTTTACGCCATGTTCCTCGACACGAAGAAGCGGCTGATCCGCGACGTCCTGATCTCCAAGGGGACGGTGAACGCGTCGCTGGCCACTCCCAGGGAGATCTTTATCGAAGCGCTGCGCTACCGCGCAGTCGGGATCATTCTGGTGCACAATCACCCGAGCGGGGACCCTGCCCCCAGCCGGGCGGACTGCCTTCTGACACAGCGCGTGAAGGAAGCGGGTTCCGTTATCGGGATCCAGCTGCTCGATCATATTGTGATCGGGGATAACGCGTACAGCAGTTTCAGAAAAGAAGGACGACTATAATGGGATCCAAGTACAACCGCTATATCCTGATCGGCCTCGCCGTCTGCTGTCTGGCGCTCCTTGCGGTCACCTCTTTTAACGACCGGTGGCTGGCGCCTTTCCGCACCGTGGTCGGCTATGTGGTGACGCCGCTCCAGGCCGGGGTCAACCGGATCGGCGGGGCCCTGTACGACGAAGCGGAAGATTACGCCATGCTCAAGTCCGCCCTGCGGGAAAACGACAGGCTCCGCGCGGAACTGGACGCGCTGAAGGAAGAGAATAACCGCCTCACGTCCGAGGTGTTCGAACTGGACCGGCTGAGGGCCCTTTACGACCTGGACCGGGAATATATGCAGTACCCGAAAACGGCCGCGCGGGTGATCGCCAACGACTCCGGAGACTGGTTCCAGGTGTTCCGGGTGGACAAAGGCTCCGCGGACGGGATCCGGGAGGGCAATAATGTGCTGGCCGGAGGCGGCCTCATCGGCATCGTGACGGACGTGGGGGCCCATTACGCCACGGTCCGCTCCATTATCGATGATTCCAGCCGTGTCAGCGCCATGGCGCTGCAGTCCGGCGACACCTGCATCGTGGGCGGGGACCTGACCCTGTACAAGGAAGGGCGCCTGACGATCTCCGACATCCAGCCGGGCGCGGATATCAAGGACGGGGACCGGATCGTCACATCCAACATCAGTTCCTCGTTCCTGCCCGGGATCCTCATCGGCTACGCCAAGGACATCACCCTTGACAACAATCAGCTGACGAGTTCCGGCTATCTGGTTCCGACGGCGGAGTTCCGCAACCTGCGGGAAGTCCTGATCATCACCGAAGTAAAGGAGACCGGCGATCCGGAGGTGGAATGAAGATGAAGCGTATCCTGATCAACCTGGCCCTGATTCTGGCGGCGTTCACGATCCAGAACTGCGTGTTCCCGCTGATCCCGTTCCTGGCGGCGTCCCCGAACCTTCTGCTGATCCTGACGCTTTCCTTCGGCTTCATGGAAGGGCAGAGAGCCGGCATGATCTACGGGGTCCTGGCGGGTGTGCTGCTCGATCTGTTTTACAGCGGCCCCTTCGGGTTCTACACGCTTTTCTACCTTTTCGCGGGATACTTAAACGGGACCTGCGGCAGGTACTATTACGAGGACTATGTCACGCTGCCCCTGATCCTGAGCGTGGTCAACGAGCTGGCGTATAACCTTTATATTTACGTGTTCCGCTTCCTGGTGCGAGGGAGACTGGATTTCCTCTACTATATGCGGGAACTGATGATACCGGAGACGATCTTCACGGTAGTCGCCACGTTATTGATCTATCGTTTCCTTCTGTTCATCAAGAGGAAACTTAAGGAGTATGAGAGCGGGAGGGATACCACTCTTGTTTAGGGATATTCTGGAAATCATTTGGGAAACGCTGAAGCGCCTGGTCACTTCCAGGGTGTTCATGCTGTTCGTGATCATAACCGGCATGTTTGCCGTTCTGGCCGGGAGGCTTTTCGACCTGCAGATTATCCACGGCGAGGAGTACCTGACCCAGTATGTGTCCAAAACCTACGAGACCGTCTATACGCCCGGCACACGGGGCAATATCTACGACGCGGACGGCCGCGTCCTGGCGCATAACGAACTTGCCTATTCGGTTACGCTGCGGGATACCGGCGCCTACCGGGGCGACCAGGCCATGAACCTGATGCTGTACCGGCTGATCCGCATCCTGGACAGGCACGGGGAAACGGTGGAGCCGAAGCTGGAACTCGGCTTCGACGCGGAAGGGAACCTGATCTACACGTCCTCCTCGGAGGCCGCCCGGAAGCGTTTCCTGCGGGATTACTACGGGCTGCGGTCCGTCGACGAACTGGACGGCGCGAACGGGAAATACCCGTCCGCGGTTTCCGCCGCCGAACTGTTTCGGGAGATCCGCGCGAAGCGCTACAATCTGGACGGTTTAAAGGACAAGAACGGGAACCCGATCCTCTTAACCGACCGCGAGGCCCTGCAGATCGCGCATCTGCGCTACGCCCTTTCGCTGATTTCCTATCTGAAATACAAGACGATCACCGTCGCCAACAACATTTCACAGGAAACCGTCGCCGATATTTCCGAGCACATGGCCGACATGGACGGCGTTTCCATCGCGGAATCCACGATCCGGGTCTACGACGACGCGGTGTATTTCGCTCCGATTATCGGCTATACGGGGAAGGTGCAGACGGAGCAGCTGGAAGAACTCAAGCTGCAGGACCCGAATTACGACGCCAATGACATCGTCGGCCGCACCGGCATCGAGGCGTCGATGGAAGCGGTGCTCCACGGGCAGAAGGGCGTCACCAACATGTTTGTCGACAGTTACGGCCAGATCCTGCAGGTGGAAGAGGACTCGACCGAGCCGCTGGCGGGAAATGACATCTACCTGACGATCCGGGGCGACCTGCAGAAAGGCATCTACCATCTGCTGGAGCAGCAGCTGGCCGGCGTGCTGGTGTCCCACCTGGTCAACCGGGACGTGACGGAGGAAGAGAACCGCGATTCCAGCAAGATCAAGATTTCCATTAAGGACGCCTACTACCAGCTGATCAATAACAACATCCTCTCGCTCAGCCATATGGCGGGAGAGGAGGCGGATGACATCGAACGCGGGATTTACGGCAAATTCGAGACGGCCCGGGAACAGATCCTTGAAGAGATCGGACAACAGCTTGACGACCCGGACGCGGCGCCGCTTTCGGAACTGCCGGAGGATATGCGCGCCTACATGAATTATATTTTCACCTACCTTTCCGGCGACACGACCGGCATAATACGGAAGGACCGGATCGACCCGGAAAGTCCGGGGGCACTGGCGTGGAACGAGGGGAGCATCAGTCTCCGGGAGTACCTGTACGAGGGGATCTCCGACGGCTGGGTGGATACGGCCCGGCTGGAAACGGGAAGCAAATATTCGAGCGCCGATTCCGGGTTCCGGGCGCTCAGAGAGTACCTGACGGGGGCGCTCCGGGAAGACGACAGTTTTACCAAGCGGATTTTCCGCTACCTGGTCAGCCGGGAGATCGTGACCGGACGGGAACTCTGCCTGGCCCTTTATTCCCAGGGCGTCCTTCCCCGCGAGGAGGAAGAGATCGCGAAACTGCGAAACAACGGCCCCGGGTACGCGTTTGATTTCATGATTGACAAGATCACCAACCTGGAGATTACGCCGGCGCAGCTGGCGCTGGATCCGTGTACCGCCGGCTGCACGGTGACGGATGTGCGGACCGGAAAGGTTCTGGCCCTCGTCACCTACCCCAGCTACGACAACAACCGGATGTCCGGTTCCGTGGACGCGGCCTATTTTAATCAGCTGAACAACGATCTGTCCAGGCCGTTCTACAACAACGCCACCCAGGCCCTGAAAGCCCCGGGATCCACCTTTAAGCCCATCACGGCGATCGCCGCCCTGGAGGAGCAGGCGGTGCGCGTAAACGAGGAGATCGTGTGCACCGGCCGCTATACGGACATCGCCTATCCGATCCGCTGCTGGATCTATCCGGGGCAGCACGGCGCGCTGACCATTGTGAAGGCGATTGAGGAATCCTGCAACTATTTCTTCGCGGAACTGGCCCACAGACTTTCCACGGATGAGAACGGCGTGTACTCCACGGATACCGGTCTGAAGACCATCCGCGAATACGCTTCCATGTTCGGCCTGGACCACACTTCGGGGATCGAGATCGAAGAGAACGCGCCCAGCCTCTCCAATGAGGATCCGGAGCGCTCCGCCATGGGGCAGGGTACGCACGCCTACACGAACGTCCAGCTTTCCCGTTACGTAACGGCTCTGGCCAACCGCGGGAGCGTTTTTGAGCTGAGTCTCATCGACCATATCAACCGCCCGGACGGGACCCTCCTGCGCGGGTACACACCGGAGATCTCCAATCAGATCGAAGTCGCGGACTCCACCTGGGACACGGTTCAGGAGGGGATGCGCAATGTGATCGCGCTGGGGTCCGTGCAGTCCATTTTCCGCGACCTGCAGGTGGATATCGCCGGGAAGACCGGCACTGCCCAGGAGAACGCCAGAGGCAACCACGCGTTCTTCATTTCCTATGGTCCGTATGAGGACCCGGAGATCAGCGTGACGGTGAATATCCCGTACGGGTACAGTTCCGCGGAGGCCGCGGCCGTGGCCAAGAACGTGTACCGGCTGTATTACGGATATACGGATCTGGATTATATCATGAATACCGGCGCGCTGGACGCGACCGATATCGTGGTGGGCGACTGACGGCCGGGCAGCAGAAGGGAGAGCATATGAAAAATACTGTCGTAATCAAGAGCAACCGTTCCGGCATGACCGTGATCCTGGACGCCGAGACCCCGTTTGAGCAGCTGCTGGCGGATCTCGCCAGGAAATTCGGGGAGAGCGCACGCTTCTGGGGAGCGGTCAAAATGACGCTGACCCTGTCCGGCCGGCCGCTGTCTCCGGAAGAGGAAATGCAGATCGTAAACGTGATCAGCGAATATTCCCAGATCGAGATCATCTGCCTGCTGGACGAGAATCAGGAACGGACCGATAAATGCGAGAAGGCGCTGAACGAGAAAATGATGGAGGCGCTGGCGGCCGCCGGCCGCTTCCGTGAGGGAGACGTAAAAGCCGGAGAGAACATCGAGTCGGATACCAGCGTCGTGGTGATCGGGAACGTGGAGCCGGGAGCCGGAATTGTTTCGGGCGGTCATGTCATCGTGATCGGCGATCTGTTCGGTTCCGTATCCGCCGGGACATCCGGGAATTTCGGCGCGGTCGCGGCGGCGATGGATATGGCGCCGTCTTCCCTCCGCATCGCCGGCATCGAGGCGGACTGTGCGGGCAAAAGCAAGCGGCTGGCGAAGGGCCCCGCGCTTGTCCGCGTGGAAAACGGCCGGATTGCGGTAAAAAATATGAAGAAAGGGCTTTTCCGGCGATAAGTGTCAAAAAATACTGGAAATATTCTGGAAGATAGGGTAGAATAGGCTTTGGCAGGCAGAGGGGAAAGGGAAATGCCGTATCATGCTGTTTGATTATAATTTCCGAAAATACAATGTCCGCGTCGTTCTGTACATGCTGGCGCTGAGCGGGATCGGGCTGATGGCCATATGGAGCGCCACGAACCGGGACCAGAGCACGTTAAGCAAGCAGATCATGGGGATCGGACTGGGACTGTTCATGACGATGGTGCTTTCGCTGATCGATTATCACCGTCTGCTTTCCTTTCATTTCCTGATATACGGCGTCTGTGTCGCGTTCCTGCTGGCCGTGCTTTTGTTCGGCAGGAGCCGCGGCATATCCACCAGATGGCTGGAACTCCCCGTAATCGGCCAGATCCAGCCTTCCGAATTTGTCAAGATCGGGATGATCCTGTTCTTTTCCTGGTATTTCTGGCAGTACCGGGAAAAGATAAACGATGTGGCGGTCGTCGCGGTGGCCGTTCTGTTTTTCGCGGTTCCCGCGTTCCTGATCTACGCGCAGCCCAACCTCTCGACCCTGATCGTGCTCACCGTGGTCGTGGCCGCCATCGTGTATGTTTCCGGGATCAGCTATAAGTGGATCCTGGGCGTGCTGGCCGTGGCTGTATTTGGCATCTTTCTTCTGTTCTATCTGCTGCAGAAGGGGATGATCCCTTTCCTGGAAGAGTACCAGGCGAACCGGATCCTGGCCTGGATCGATCCCGCCCGCTACTCGGATGCCTTTTGGCAGCAGGAAAATTCCATCATGGCGATCGGCTCGGGACAGCTGTGGGGAAAGGGCTGGAACAATACGGATATCATATCGGTCAAGACCGGGAATTTCCTGGTTGAGGAGCAGAACGATTTCATTTTCGCAATTATCGGGGAGGAACTGGGATTTGCGGGCGCCATGGTTGTGATTATCCTGTACCTGCTTCTGGTTTATGAATGCCTGACCATGGCCATGAAAGCGGCGGATCTGTCCGGGAGGATGATCTGCGTGGGCATGGCCGCGCTTATCGGATTTCAGAGTTTTGCCAATATCGCCGTCGCGACGGCCATTTTCCCCAATACGGGCCTGCCGCTCCCGTTTATCAGTTCGGGCGTGAGTTCCCTTTTGAGCCTTTTTATCGGAATGGGCATCGTATTGAACGTGGGGCTGCAGCGCGGATCCGCCAACGAATAAAGGAGGAACATCCATGAATGTAGGTTTGATTGCCCATGATTCCAAAAAAAAGCTGATGCAGAATTTCTGCATCGCCTATCGCGGGATCCTGAGCAAGAATACGCTTTTCGCCACCGGCACGACGGGAAGGCTGATCGAGGAAGTGACGAATCTGAATGTGCATAAATATCTGGCCGGGCACCTGGGGGGAGCGGAGCAGATGTGTACCGATATTGAACAGGATCAGCTGGATCTGGTGATCTTTTTCCGCGAACCGGTGAACCCGAAGCGGACCGATCCGGACGAGAGCAGCATCATCCGCATGTGCGATCTCCACAATATCCCGGTCGCCACGAACCTGGCCACCGGCGAACTTCTGGTAAAGGCGCTGGAGCGCGGGGATCTGGAATGGCGGGAGATGTATAAATAATAACTGGCGGTGATTATATGGGACAAAACTGCGGGTACGGCTCCCGGCGCCGCGCGCGATGGCTGTTCGCCGCCGCGGCGGTCTGCCTGTTCCTTTCCGGATGCGGGAGGGAAAATCTTTCGGATCCGTATTCCTATGAAGGGAGCGCTTTTACGGTTTCCGGAATCCTTGAAAAACAGGAGGGAGAGCCGTCAGACGGCTATGAGCCGCTTTTCGCGGCGGATCTCTGCGTCGTGGGAGAGGAGGATCCGGCTCTGGCCGGGGAGATCGACGCGGAGGCCGGCTGCATTTTCGATCTGACCCGCAAACAGACGCTGTACAGCAAGAACGCGTATGAGAAACTGTATCCGGCCAGCGTGACGAAAATCATGACGGCGCTGCTTGCCGTCAAATACGGGAACCTGCAGGATGTCGTGACCGTGACGGAGGACGCGGTGATCACGGAATCCGGCGCCTCCCTCTGCGGGATCAAACCGGGAGACCGCCTGACGCTGGAACAGCTTCTGTACGGCCTGATGCTGCCGTCCGGCAATGACGCCGGGGCCGCCGTCGCGGTTCACATGGCCGGGAGCGTCGAGGCGTTCGCCGAGATGATGAACCGGGAAGCGCAGGCGCTGGGGGCGACGGGCACGCATTTCGTGAACCCGCACGGCCTCACGGATGAGGAGCATTATACGACCGCCTACGATCTGTACCTGATTTTGAACGAAGCGCTGAAATTCCCGGAATTCCGCGCGGTCGCCTCCGCCGTTTCCTATGAGGCGTCGTATCAGAACGGGAACGGGGATCCCGTTACGGTTACGTGGGAGAGTTCGAACCAGTACCTGACCGGCAGAAAGGAAGCGCCGGAGGGCGTCACGGTTATTCTGGGCAAGACCGGCACCACCCAGGCCGCCAAAAACTGCCTGATTATCGCGGCCAGAGACGATCAGACGGGGGACGAGTATATTTCGGTCGTGCTGAAAGCGGACGGCCGCGACACTCTGTACCGCTGCATGACGGATCTGATGGAGAAGATTCCGAATTCGTGATTGCCTTTTCCGCCCGCTTATACTATAATGAACGGGAAAAGAAATTGATTTATATACAGAACCGATAAACGCAAGGAGGACAAAAAACATGGTGCAGATCATTGCAGGGGACAAGGGCAAGGGAAAGACGAAATATCTTCTGGATCAGGCCAACGCGGCCATCCGGGAAGCGAAAGGCTCCATCGTCTATCTGGATAAAAGTTCGAAGCATATGTACGAACTGAACAACCGGATCCGTCTGATCAACGTGAAAGGATTCGATATTAACGACAGTTCCGGTTTTATCGGTTTTGTTTGCGGCATTATTTCCCAGGACCATGATCTGGAAATCATGTATCTGGACAGTTTTCTGAAACTGGCATGTCTGGAAGGACAGGATATTTCCGATACGATTCAAGAACTTAAGAAAATCGGCGACCAATTCCACGTAACCTTCGTGCTGAGCATTTCCATGGACGCGGATCAGCTTCCCGCGGGCGTCAGGGATCTGGTGACGATTTCCCTGTAAGAGGGGACGGCGCGAAGAGC
>CAZPGD010000024.1:10660-12248 GCA_964585865.1 uncultured Hungatella sp.
GCTTTGCGAACGGCCGCCGAAGAGAAAACGGACAGACGGGCCGCTGCCGCGGGGAGGAACCTGCCGGGCAGCAGCCCGTTATCGTATTACCGGCTGTACGGAGGGAGGGAAGCTTGTCCGATGGCGAGGAAAAAGAGTAAAAAGGTGATCCGCTACCGCAGACCGCTGCAGATCAATATCGGCATGATCATCTTCGCGCTCATTTTCGTGTACCTGGCCTTCTATATTTACCAGTACCAGACCCGGGTCAAGGTGCGGCCCTATGAGGTCACGGAAGGTTCGATTGTAAGCGACCGGAATTTTACCGGCATCGCGCTCCGGGACGAGACAACCGAGTACGCGCAGCAGAGCGGTTACATCAATTATTATGTCCGGGAAGGCAGGCGGGCCTCGGTGGGAACGGATATCTATTCCATGGACGAGACCGGCGAAGTCTTAAAGATCATGGAGGAGAACGAGTCGCAGAGCCTGCTTTCCGATCAGGATCTGCAGAATGTCAAGAAGACGCTTTCCTCGTTCAGCACCTCTTTCTCCGATATGGATTTCGACCAGATCTACGATACGAAATATACGCTGGATTCCATGGTGACGGAATACGCCAGCTTTAATACGCTGAATCAGGACGAGCAGATGGCCGAAGAGATGACCGGCCGTTTTTCCCAGATTCAATCGCCGCTGAGCGGCGTGATTTCCTATTCGATTGACGGATTTGAGGAGAAGGACGCGTCGCAGATCACGCGGGCGGATTTTGACCGCAGCCGGTACAGCCGCTCCATTACGAGGGCGGGGGACCAGATCGGCCAGGGAACGCCCGTATATAAGATCGTCACCGATGATAAGTGGTCGCTCGTCTTTCCTCTTTCAGAAACGGACGTCGCCGACTTTGGCGACAAGACCAGTCTTTTGGTCCGCTTCCCGGGACACGATCTGACGACGGAAGGGGCGTTTGGCATGTTTACCGGGGCCGACGGAGAGACTTACGGCAAACTGGATTTTACGAAATACATGGTCCAGTTCATTTCGGAGCGCTACGTGGATTTCCAGGTGATCATGGATGTGGCGGAGGGCCTTAAAATACCGGTCAGCGCCGTCACGGAAAAGGATTTCTACCTGGTCCCGGTGACGTATCTGACGACCGGGGGAGACAGCGACCAGGAGGGGTTCAACAAGGAGATTTACACGGAGAACGGAACGCTGACGCAGTTCGTTCCCGCGACGATCTACTATTCCACCGATGAATTCTATTACATCGATACGGGGGAAGACGCGGAGATCCGTGCCGGGGATTATCTGGTCAAACCGGATTCCGCCGACCGGTTCCAGATCGGCCAGACGGCATCCCTGCAGGGGGTGTATAATATCAACCGCGGCTATACCGTATTCAAACAGATTGAGATATTGGCGCAGAATGACGAGTTTTACACGGTGCGGAAGGGAACCGGCTACGGACTGAGCGTTTATGACCATATCGTTCTGGACGCCTCGACCGTGACCGGGGAGGATCAGTTAATCTATCAGTAAAGGAGCCGTTATGGTTGGGGAAAATTATCGGAAAATCCGGGAGAGGGCAGGGGCCGCGTGCGCGCGG
>CAZPGD010000025.1:0-6398 GCA_964585865.1 uncultured Hungatella sp.
CGCGGAACTGCGGGTGGGCGAACGCTGGAAGAAGAACCGGACTTATGAGAGCCTGCGGGCTTTGGTGGGCTTAAAGAGCGGGGGACAGCCCTGCTATCTGGATCTGCATGAAAAATACCACGGCCCCCACGGGCTGGTGGCCGGCACTACCGGATCGGGCAAGTCGGAGACGCTTCAGACGTACATTCTCTCTCTCGCCCTGAATTACAGCCCGGACGACGTGGGATTTTTCCTGATCGATTACAAGGGCGGCGGCATGGGGAACCTGTTCGCGGACCTGCCGCATATCCTCGGCCGGATCTCGAACCTGTCCGGGAATCAGATCCGCCGGGCCATGGTCTCCATAAAGAGCGAGAATGTGAGGAGGCAGCGGCAGTTCAGTGAGAACGGAGTCAACAACATTAATCAGTACACGAGTCTTTATAAGAACGGGGAAGTCAAGACGCCGATCCCCCATCTGTTCATCATTATCGATGAGTTTGCCGAGCTGAAACGCGAGGAGCCGGATTTCATGAGAGAGCTCATCAGCGTGGCGCAGGTAGGACGCAGCCTTGGCGTGCACCTGATTCTGGCGACGCAAAAGCCGGGCGGGACCGTGGATGACAATATCTGGTCGAACGCGAAATTCCATCTGTGCCTGCGCGTACAGGACCGCCAGGACAGCATGGATATGCTGCACAAGCCGGATGCCGCCTATCTCACCAATACCGGGCGCGGTTATCTGCAGGTGGGAAATGACGAGGTATATGAGGAATTCCAGTCCGGATGGAGCGGAGCGGCGTTTGAGGAAGAGGAAGAGGTTTCCTCCGGAATGATCGCAAAGATGATAACGAACACGGGGAAGGCCGCGATCGTCGGGAACCACGCGAAGAGCGAGAGAAAAGCGCGGGCAAAAAGCGGATGGATCGCCTCTCTTTTAGACTGTCTTGTTCCCGCGCTTAAGAACCGGACCCCGGCGGACGCCTTAGGTGAGGATGAAAGCGGACTTATCGGGGCGTGGTTCGGGGAGATCGAAAAAGCGGGGATCGATTACCTGGCGAATGACTACAACGAGAGAATGTTAAGGAATCTGCGCCCCCTGCTGGCGGAGACGCCGGAGTACGGGAAGGAACCGTCCATGCGGCTTGCCATCCGCATCCTGCGCGCTGCGGAGGAGAAAAAAGTCCGGATCCCGGCGATGAAGCAGAAGACGGAACTCGACGAGATCGTCGGGTACCTGGCGCGCATGGCAAAGAACGAGGGGTACAGGAAACAGCAGCCCCTGTGGCTGCCGCCGCTCGCGGATACGATCAGCCTGGAGGAACTGCGGAGCGGTTACGGAGGATTGAGCGCAGAGACGGAACGGACCGGGGACGGCTGGCCGGTCTATGAAGGGGCCTGGAAACTGAGAGCGGACGCGGGGCTTTGCGATGACCCCGCGCACCAGACGCAGGTGCCGCTTACGCTGGATTTTACGGAAGGCGGGAACCACGCGGTCTGCGGGATCACCATGTCGGGCAAGAGCACGTTTTTGCAGACGGTGATCTACGGACTTCTGACGAACTACTCTCCCCACTACCTGAACGTGTACCTTCTGGATTTCAGCAGTCATTCGCTGGAACCTTTTGAGAAGGCGCCGCAGGTGGGCGGCGTATTGTATGAGAGCGACCTGGATACGCTCGGGAAATTCTTCCATATGATAACAAGGATGTTGGAAGAAAGGAAGACGCTTTTCCGCGGCGGGAACTACGGGCAGTACGTAAGGAAAAACGGAACCGTCTGTCCCGCGGTGGTCATTGCCATCGACAATGTGGGCGCTTTCCGCGAAAAGACAGAGCAGAAATATGATGAGCTGCTGATACGGCTGTCGAAAGAGTGCGTGGCGAACGGAATCTATCTGCTTCTCTACGGAAACGGCTTCTGCATGTCCGAGATACCGGCGTAGCTTTCCGGGAACATCCACAGAGAGGTATGCCTGGATATGCAGGATAAGTTTCAGTACGGGGATGTTCTCAATACGATCCAGATCCCGGTGTTCCCGGAGCCTGGCATAGCGGGACGGGGACTGGCGCCGTATGAAGGCTCGGTTCTCGAGTTCCAGACCTGCCTCGCGGTGAAGGAAACGGATGACTATGGGAGAGCCGAAGCGATCCGGTCCGAATGTGAGAGGATGGCCGAACGCTGGACGGGCCGGAAGGCGAAACCGATCCCCCGCATCCCGCGCGATCCTCTCTGGGCGGATTTCGCGCGGCTGGAAGAAACTTCGCGCGCGATAAGTTCCGTGTCCTCCCTTCCGGTCGGATACGAGACGGAAACCGCGGATGTCTGCAGTCTGGATCTGTCCCGTATGTACTGCTGCGTGATCTCCGGTAAAAACGGCACCGGGAAAACGAACCTGATGCGGATCATGATGCACGTCGCGGCGGAGAAGAAGGCCCTGGTCACGGTGGCGGAATTCGGGGACCCGGAATTAAAGGCGGAAGCGGAGGAAACGGGCGCGAAGTACATCCGTTCCGCCGCGGAATACTACCAGTTCATGACAGAACTTATCCCGCTGTTCCAGGAGAGGAATGCGAAGAAGAAGCAGCTGCGCGAGCAGGGCTACGCGGCGTCTAAGATATTTGAGGAGATGAGCCGCGAGACCCCATGCTTCATATTTCTTTCGGATCTGGCGGATTTCATAAAGACCATGTACGGGCCGGAAGGCGCTTCCTATAACTTCGGCAATTCGATGACCAATCTGCTGGAAAAAGGGAGCGGGCTAAACATTTATTTCATTGCGTGCTTTAACTGGGAGAAGAGGACGGAGGTGCTCGGCACGGGAATCTACAACGCGTTCACGGGCTACCGGTTCGGGATCCACATGGGCGGCGCTTCCGACGCGCAGACGATCCTTACCGTCACGGGATTCAGTCTCAGGGAGCGGCAGAAACCGGAAAAAGCGGGGATCGGGGTCACGTCGGCCGACGAGACGTGCGGCAGCAGGAAGATCATGGTCCCGCTGATCAGGGGGTGAGGGATGATACTGGTGGATCTGGAAGTGCCGGCGCTCGGCCGGCTGTATCAGTTCAGCGTCGATGAAACATGCGGCGCGGGGGTGCTGATCGCGGAGATGGCGGAGATCATCTGCCAGAAGGAGCACTGCGGGCTCCCGCGGGACCAGGGGGACTTTGAGTTGTTTGACAAGACGGGCGAACGCCTGCTGAACCCCGCGCAAAGTCTGGCGGAGCAGGGGGTAAGGAACGCGGACGTCCTGCTTTTACTGTGAGGGCGCGCCGCCTATCGGGAAAACCAGCCGTTTATCCGGATCTTAAGCGGAGGATACGCGGTTTTGGCATAACGGAAAGAAAGGGAGAGAGATGGGAGAACAGAACGATAAAAAAATTTCGGTTGATATAAACGCCCTTTATGACGACCGCGAACGGCTGAGCGAAGCATTGTCCCGTATCAGGAAAAGCCGTGATGGGATGGCGGCGGAGATCGAGGAGCTTTCGGGAATGTGGGAAGGGCCGTCGGGAGAAGTTTTTTTGCGGCGCTGCCGCGCGGATCTGTCCGCGCTGGATGAACTGACGGCCGTGCTTGGCGGCGCGCAGGAATCCCTGTCATACGCGCTGCGGCAGTACAGGGAATGTGACCGGGATGTCATGTCCGTCGTGACGGGCATCAAAGTATAGACAGGAGGTGAGGAATATGCCCGACAGCGGAGAGACCGTGATACGGGTGGCGCCCCAGGTGCTGAAGGAAAAAGCGGAGAGGATTTCCGCCGCGGTCCTTGATATGGAAAAAGCCTATCAGTCCGCGAAAACGGCAGCCGAAGGTTCCGGAAGTTACTGGCAGGGCGCGGGCGGAGACAGTTTCAGGACGATGTTTGGGGAGAGGGAGGAAGAGGCGGAGGCCGTGTTTAGCGAACTCAGGAGCCTGCCCCGCGGTCTGACGGGCATCGCCGGAAACGTCGAGAAAACCGAGAATACGATCACGGAGGCGAATACCGCGCTTCCGAACGATCCTTTGGGAGAGTGAGGCCATGAAGTCTTCAAGAGAAATTTATATCGATTATAAGAGGGCAAGGGAAGCGGCGGAAGAACTGGAAGAGATTGCGGAAAAGACGGAAAAACTGGCGAACGGCAGTCTGCGGAACATAGGCGCCGAATTATCCTCCGGCTGGAAATGCGATGCCGCGTCCGTCTTCCTGGAAAAGCAGGAACAGACGGGCGCCGGGATCCGGCAGACCGCCGCCGGTATCCGGGGCATTGCCCGTGACATCCGCGCCGAGGCGTACCGGTATTATATGGAAGAAATGAGAGCGATTGAGATCCTTTCAGACGGAGTCTGATTAACGGATAAAGCGAAAGGGTTCATTTTAAGTCAAGAAGGAGGAATTTCTATGGCACAGATCAGGGTATCGACGCAGGAACTGCGGAACACCGCGAATGAGCTGGAACAGTGCAACGAGGTGTTCCGGACGCAGGCGGCAGGTCTTCGGGACGATGAGAATCTTCTCTCGCAGAGTTATGAGGGTGATTCCCAGAAACAGTTCCACACCGCGTTCATGGCCAACGCGGAAAAATTTGACCAGTTCCATATGACGGTTCAGAATTTTATCAGGCAGCTGCGGGAAGACGCGGACGCGTATGACCGCATGGAAGCCGAGAACGCGGCGATCGCGTCGACGAAATGAATGAAAAAGGGATGGAACAGGGTGTTTTGTAAAATACGGTGAAAACGGGAAAGGAGAACGAGATGGAATCAGCATTAAGAGTGACGCCGGCGGAACTGCAGAGGACGGCCGCGTCTTTTGGAGCAAGAGGAAAGAACATGGCTGCCGCGATGGAGGACATGATGGCGAAGGTAAACGCCCTTAAGGGGAAATACGAGGGGGAAGCCGCGGACGCCTATATCCGGACATTCAACGGCCTGCAGGACGACATATCGAAGATCAACGCCAAGATTCAGGAGCATGTTTCCGATCTGAACCAGATCGCGGAAAATTTCAGCCGCACGGAGACCGAACTCGAAGGAAAGAACGCGGCGCTGCCGAATAATCCTTTAGCCTGAGAAAAGCAGCCGCCTGTACGGAACCGGCCGGTTCCCGTACGGGCGGCATGAATCACGCGCAAGCGGAAAACGGGGGACGGACGATGAAGACTTGGGATGCCCGCGGACTGCGGGCGGTTCTTTGCATCTGTTTTTGTGTCAGCATTATCGGGACGATTCCGGGGCTGGCGGCCGGCCGGGAGGCCCCGCTCCATGTGGACACCGAGGACGAGGACGGCGCGGTCGTGTTTTATGTTGACGATCCCGGCGAGGCCCCGCGGTTCGAGTGCCAGATCGGTACTGTTCCGTGCGAGGACGTCTCGGGCGTTCCCGTCCGGGAGGAGCCTGTGCCGATGGAAACGGTCTTCTTCGTCGATAATTCGCTTTCCGTGGCGGAAAAATACCGTCCCCTGATAGCGGATATCCTCACCCAGACGGCTGCCGGGCGCATGGACGGAGAGATTTTCTCCCTGTACACATTTTCCGACCGCGTCGATCCCGTGCTGGAAAAATGCGGCGATTACGCGCAGGTCAAACAGGCCGTCGAGTCCATAAACTACCGGAACCAGGAAACCTATCTCACCGATGTGCTTTATGAGCTTTTGGATCATCTGGGCACGGAGACGGGGCACTTAAAAAGGATCCTGATCGTTTCGGACGGCGTGGATAATAAAGAGTTCGGGATCACGAAAGAGGAATTATACGACAGACTGGAGGAGAACGCCTACCCCATCTATACGTTCGGCTGCACCGGTCCGGACAATACGGAGGAACTTAAAAATATGTTCGCTCTCTCCAGACTTACGGGCGGAGAGTCCTGGCTCCTGGACGACATAAAGAGCGCCGACGAAGTGACGGAGGGGCTTTCCCGCATCCGCGGCGCCTGGAAGGTCACGGTGAGGCCGGAGAGGGAAGTTCTGGACGGAACGGTAAAGGGAGTCCGCATGACGATCTTTTCCGGAGGGGAAGAGAGGCAGATAAGCGCGGAAGTCCGGATGCCGTTCGGCGAGACGGAAGAACCGGTTCGGGAGACGGAAGAAGAGACGGTCATGGAAACGGAGGAAAGCGAACCGGCCGCGCGGGAAACGACGGCGGCCACAGAGGAGATCGCGCCTGTGGTACGCGGGAAAGAGGATCCGCCTTACGCGCTGATCCTGCCCGGGATTGCCGCGGCAGCCGCCGTTTTATTTGCCGCGTTGTTTTTGGTTCGCAAAAGAAAAAAGAAATCCGTCTTTGAACCCGCGCCGCCGACGGATATCGCGGGTCCAGGTCCCGCCCCCAAGACGCCCGCCGCGGGCGGTCGTCCTTTACAAGGCGGTTCCGTACGGAGGGAGACCGTTATGGCCGAAGCGCCGGCGAAATCGGGAAAGGACGGAAGGGAGACT
>CAZPGD010000025.1:6408-11694 GCA_964585865.1 uncultured Hungatella sp.
GTTGGATATAACCGTACCTGTCAGATACGGATCGACGAGGCCCATGTGTCCGGCACGCACTGCCGGATCCGGAGCGAACGTGGAAAGTACTATGTTTCCAATCTCAGCCGTACGAATCCCACGAAGGTCAACGGGACTGAGATACGCGAGGAAACGGAGATAAGGACAGGGGATATCCTGACGATAGGAATTTACAATTTCAGGTTCGAGATCTGCTGATGAATGTCCGGTTGGAAGGTTTTTGTGAGAAAGGCTTAAAGCGCGAAGAAAATCAGGATGCCGTCTTTTTTGACGCCGAGGACGGACGGGTGCTGGCGCTTATCGCGGACGGGATGGGCGGTCACGAGGACGGGGCGAAGGCCAGCGGACTTGCCGCGGACAGTGTACGGAACTGGTGGCGGCAGTACCCGTGCCGGAGTGAGAAGCCCGGCTTCTGGTGCGCGCTTCAGGAACTGGAGTCCGTATTAGAAAGCGTCCATGAGGAATTAAGCCGGACGGCGGAAGCGGACCGTTTATCCGGGACCACAGCGGTCCTGTTCTGGGCGGAAGCGGGGGAATGGGCCGTCCTTTCCGCCGGCGACAGCCGCTGCTACCGGAGCGGGAGCGGTCTTTTCCCGGAGCGCGCCGTCCAGCTGACGACGGACGACGTGTGGGAGAACCAGCCTGAGGTGATACGGAACTACAGCGAAAGCCAGATACGGGAAAACGTCAATTTCGGCAGATTGGTAAGAGCGGTGGGCGGCAGGGGAAGATTCACCTGCTCCGTCCGCAGGGGGTACTGCCGTCCGGGGATGGCGTTCGCCCTGTGCAGCGACGGGGTTTACCGTTACTGCGGGAAAAAGGCATGGAACCGTGCGTGGAGACTGCTCTGCAATAAAGGGGAGACGCGGACGGCGATCGACCTGAAGCTGACGGTGGCCGAGGCCTACATCGGACGGCGATCGAAGTGATCCGCGAGGATGTTTACGCGAACGGGGCGCCGGATAATCTGTCGCTGATTTTTATCCGGTTTTCCGGGCGCTGAAGGACGGGCCGGACGGTCGGTAAGCATATAAGGATATTAAAGATCCGGGAGAATTGAGGATAACGAAGTGGGAAACGGGGAAGACGGAAGATTAAGAGCGGGAGATGTATTAAAGGGACATTACCGGCTGATCGAGGAGATCGGCTCCGGCGGGGGCGGCATTGTCTACAAGGCGTACCATGAAAGCTTAAAGAAGTATGTGGTCGTCAAGCAGATAAGGGACGCCGTAAAGGTGGTTATCGATAGCCGCGGGGAGGACGATATCATCAAGAACCTGCGGAACTCCTATCTGCCGCAGGTCTACGATTTCGGCGAGACGGACGGGGTGATCTATACCGTTATCGACTACATCGAGGGGGAATCCTTAGATAAAGTACTGGCGAGGGAAGGGAGATTTTCGAATAAAGAGGTTCTCAAATGGGCGAATCAGCTTGCGGACGCGCTGGCCTACCTGCACAGGCAGAACCCTCCCGTTATCCACAGCGACATAAAACCCGCGAACATTATCCTTACCGCGAACCGGGATATCTGCCTTATCGATTTCAACATTTCGCTCGCCTTTGACCGGAAGAACAATACATCCACCGGGACCAGCGAAGGCTACTCGCCGCCGGAGCAGTACCACAGCGCGCAGGCGTACCGGAGCCGTACCGGCGCGGAGAGCGGGATCCGCCGGCCGGAAAGGGGCGGCGCGCGGTTCTCGCGGCCGGATGAGGAGAATGGCCGGAAGACGGAGTATGGGGGGGACGGCGCGGCCGGCGGCCGGGACTGGGAACGCCATACGCTGTTTGCCGGGGATGGCGGGGAAAGCACCCAAAGAGAGGGTACCGTGTTTGCCTGGGACGGCGGCGAAAATGCCCAAAGACCGGGCGCCGCGTTTGCCGGGGACGGCGGGGAGAACGCCGGGGGCCGGGAGCAGGCGCCCTCAAGGCGCCGCGGGCGGCTTACGGAAGCGCTCATCGGGAAAGGCGTGGACGAGCGCTCGGATATCTACAGCCTTGGGGCCACACTCTATACGCTGCTTACGGGGGCCTGCCCCGATCCGGATTTTGAGCGGATCGTGCCGCTGTCACAGTGCCCTGTCCGCGTGAGCGACGGTTTTTGCAAGATCATCGAGAAGATGATGAATCTGGATCCGGAAGAGCGTTTCAGGAATGGCGGGGAACTGCTCAGGGCGCTTAAGGATATCCGGAAATACGACGCCAGGCAGAGAAGTTTCCGGACGTTCTGCGTCACGTCGGCGGTTCTTGTGACGCTTCTCTGGGCGGCCGGGGCAGGCCTTGTCTTTGCCGGGGGCCGCGTCCGGAACCGGGAGATTGTGAGCGCATATAATCAGGAACTGGAAGACGCCGCCCGCAGGATCGACGAGGGAGATTTTGACGGGGCGGAGCGGCTGATAGACGCCGCCATGGAGCGCATACCGACGAGGATCGACGCTTACGCGAGAAAAGTCCTCATGCTTTATGATCAGGGGGATTACCGGGGCTGCGTTGACTACGGCAGGAGCGCCGTCAACAGTCCGCCGTACTTCGTCACGAATGAAGCTGATGAGAAGAATCTGGGGGATATCCTTTTCGTGATGGGCAACGCGTACTATGAACTCGAGGATTACGCGAACGCGGTAAACTGCCTGGAGACGGCGATTTCCTACAATCCCGAAAACAGCGCCTACTACCGCGATCTCGGCATCGCCCTGGCGCGGGCGGGAAATCCGCAGAGGGCGTCCGAGATCCTGGAACAGGCGGTGTCCCTCGGCATTGAGCAGGGTTCCGCCTACATGCTGCAGGGGGAGATCGCCTACGCGGAGGAGGAACCGGAGGAAGCGGAAGAACTCTTTCTGCGGGCGCTGGACCTGCTCGAGGAGCCAGACCTGCAAAGACGCTGTGTCATGCTCTGCGCGAAGGCTTATGAAAAGCTGGGCGGCGGTTACCTGGGACAGGAGATCGAATTTCTGGAAACCTGGATCAAAACGCTTGACGCGGGGAACGGTATGCAGCTTACGGAGCAGCTCGCGGAACTCTACGCGAAGGACGGCAGGCCGGAGGAAGCGCTGGAAGAATTTCAGAAATTAAGGGACACCGGATACGTCTCTTTCCGGCTGCTGGAGAACATGGCAATCCTGTATCAGCAGACGGATCAGCTTGACGCGGCGGAGGAGATCTTAAAGGAAGCGGCGGACCGGTACCCCGACCGGTACGAGACCTATAAGCGGCTCGCTTTTCTCGAGGCCGACAGGCAGCAGCGGCTGGAAAACGGCGACCGCGATTACGGGAAGATGCGGGAATATTATGAGACCGCGAAAGGACTTTATCAGTCCGGTGACGACGCCGAGATGTGGCAGCTGGAAAACATGATGCGGGAGTTGTCCGAAGGTGGCTGGTTTGAACAGGAGGAGGGGAAAGGGCTATGACGCTAGGTTCGGCGATGCTTATCGGCGGCTTTATCCTGCTGGCGGCCGCCCTGGTCTCGACCATTGTGTGTATCGTTGTCGGGATCAGGAAAAAGAGGGATTTGGAACGATATTTTAAGGAGTGGTACTAGAGAGGGCGGCTCTTTAGGCGGACTGGCCGGCAGCACTTGGCACCGCGGCGTCTGCGCGGTACCTGCCTGCGGACATGGAAACGGCCGGAACCCCCCAAAGGCGCGTTTCGGACGGATACGGGAAGGAGCGGAAGGAGTATATGATACAGGCTGATTTGCAGGTCCTCGCCAAGGCGGCAGGGGAATATCAGGCGGCGGGGAAGCAGCTGACGGAATATTCGCATCAGGTGTAGTAAATCTTGACAAAATTCAAAAGGGTTAGTCCAGTCGGCAGCAGAAGATCCGGCATAAACGCCGCGGGAGACGAACTGCAGATGTTTTCGGCGCAGGCGGATCAGTTCGGCGGGGCGCTGACGGAGGCAGGCAGGTTCTACCAAAATTGTGAGGACAGTATAAAGGATTACTGCAATGGCAAGAGAAAAAGTCTGGGAATCCGGGCACAGGAACTTTCCTCCATTGATTTTTCGGGCACCCCGGCAATGACAGGCGGCGGTTCCGTTCCGTTTGTCCTTACGGAACCGCCGCTGTATTCCGTATTTGAGAATATTGTATCGCAGCTTGGCACAGTGGAAGACATAACGGAACTCCTCACAAAGGCGGACATCCCCGGTTTAGAAGAAGGAGGGTTCCTGTACAGGCTGCTGGAGGAGTTGAATTCGGTGGCAGGTGATTTCAAAGACGACGTGAAAGACGGCATACTTTATAAGGTATTCGGGTATTTAAATGACTGCGGAAAATTGGGGGGAGCCATAGTTGACGGAGATACCGGCGAGATCGAGGACCTGGTGGATAAATACATCAAAAAGTGCGGAAAGAAACTGATCGGCATCAAAGGGATAACGGCGTCCGTGTATCTGGATCTGGCACTGAATTTCGGAAAGAGCTTCGGGGAAGGCTTCGATATCATCGATGAATCCCCGGGTATGGGCGGAGTAATGTCCGCCGCGTGGAACCTCGCCGCGGGAACCATGCTCGGGGCAGGAGGCTCTTTGGCCTCGGATGTGCTGGAACTGGGATATACCATATGCGGAAAGGAATTTGACAAAAAAGATTTTGAACAATGTTTGGATTATATGATCAGCCACCCATGGAAATCCGTAGAGGCGACGGGGGAAGTGATCAAGGACACTGCCGTGAAGGCGTGGAAAAGGGCGGTTTCTTTTGTGGATTCCGCGGCCGCGTGGCTTGAGGAAAAGTTCTGACGGAAGAGGATTCTTTACGGTTTGTGCCGCCCGCGAAAGGGCGGAGGTATGGAGATGAAAATGGAAGAATTAAGGTACGGATATCTGCTTCCGATCGGGTCGGTGGTGAAACTGAAGGACAATGACCAGCGTGTGATGATTACCGGCGTTTTGCAGAACAGCAGAGCGGTTCCCGGCAGGACATTCGACTATATCGCGGTGCCTTACCCGGAGGGAATGCACGATTCGCGGCTGAATCTCGGGTTCGACCGCTCGGATATCGAGGAAGTGGTATTCCGCGGGTACGAGGATGGGGAAAGGAACGGATTTCTTCTGATCCTTGAGGCGGCGTCAAGAGCGATGGAGAAGCAGGAAAAAGAGAGGCAGGAAGAGGATAGATAGGAAAAGGAGAATGTGTGAGCAGGATGGTACGGATGAAAAAATGGATGCCGGCGGTCATGGCGATCTGCCTGCTTCTGCTGGCAGGGTGTTCCAAGAGCACGGAACAGACCATCGCGGAGCAGCTGGAACTTGGGCAGA
>CAZPGD010000026.1:0-11669 GCA_964585865.1 uncultured Hungatella sp.
AAGTCATTCATCCGCCGGCATGTAAACATGCCGTGGATTCAGACTTTCGACCCTGGCATCATCATTTAGTCCTGCGGGCCAAAATAATAGGAGTTTCCGAATCCCAGGATCAGGATAAAGACCGGGCTCAGGAAGAGAAGTCCCAGCGTAAAGCCGATCCCGTGGCCAAAGGCTCTGGACAGTTTATAGTTGGCCAGCACATTGATTGCCATCGACGCGATATAGCAGACGAACCAGAGCAGTCTCGATCCCAGCAGCACCATCGTGACAAGGAAACGGGCCACGCCGTTGTCTGCCGGGATTCCCGCGACGAGATTCCCCACGCCCATGAATATGATCCCGATAACGGCCAGCGCGATCGAGATCCAGTACATCCACGGTTTTGTCCAGGAGATCTTATACTGGATATATGTATTGTAAACCGGTATAAGGCTTTTCCATCCGGGTTCTCCGGCCTTGGTGAATATCCGCCAGTAAGCAATGATCTGCGCGACCGCGTAAAGCAGCACGAAGATCACGCCGATAATCATCATTCCTGCCGAAAGGCCAAATAAAATAGCTCGCATCATTAAGAAAACCTCCTTTGATGTTTGATAAAATGATCCCGGCTTTCCCGGGCCGAAAGCGCGGAAGCCTCTTCTTCATGTTTTATTGTAGCATGTCCCGGTTTATATTGTAAAGATGCTTTTTTTGCGTTATACTGTCAGTACCGTACCGCAAAAGGGAATCCGGACCGGGCAGGGCGGATATCCGGGGACAGAAAGCATCCGATGTTTACAGGAGAGCCAGGGGATGAACGATTCGAGTTCCATGAACCGAGAATACAAGAAAAATCAGCTTCGCAGCCGTATGATTACCACCGGCGGCGATCCGGACCGCGAAGAGCGGGATACGGAGGACGCCGCCCGGCCCCCTGCCAAAAAGCAAACGGCGCAGATTCTCCGTCCGATCCGTTCCGTAAACACCCGGGACCGGCAGCGCAGGGAAAGCGAGGAAGTTATACAAAAGGCGCACAGGCGCGGGATCCGGCGCAGAATCGTGCTCATGACGGTACTGCTTGGCGCGGTGGCGGCAGCAATGGGCAGTTTCTACTGGTACAACCGCTTTGTGCAGCTGGAGAGCACGACGCTGGTCTGGGAACGGCAGATGGCCCAGACGGAAGGCACCTATACCGGCTATGCCGCTTTTGGCGAGAATATATTGAAATATACCCGTGATGGGGCTTCCTACATCGACGCTTCCGGCAAGGACGTCTGGATCCAGAGTTATGAGATGAATTCCCCGATCGTGGCGGTCAACGGTGATTACGCGGCAATCGCCGACCGGCAGGGGAACAGTATCTATATCTGCGATCTGACGGGGTGTCAGGGAGTGGCGACGACCGTCCTGCCGATTTCGAAGGTGACGATCTCCGCCAACGGGATCACGGCGGCCATTGTGGAGGATCAGACGGCCAGCCACGTTTACTATTACCGCAAGGACGGGACGGAAATGGAGATCTATATCAAGGGACTTCTGGGTTCCGACGACGCCCGGGAAGACTGGGGCGTCGGCTATGTGCTGGACGCGGCCCTTTCGCCTGACGGGAACATCCTGATGGGTTCCTATTACTATATTCAGGGCAGCAGTTTGCGGAACCGCGTGGCATTTTACAATTTTTCCGAGGTCGGCAAAAACGCGGTCAACCGCATGGTGGGAGGCTTCCATGAGATTTACGAGAACAGCATGGTGGCAAAGGTAGCGTATCTGAACGATACCTGCGCGGTTGCTTTCGCGGATAACAGCCTGTCATTTTACAGTCTCAGGGACGAGATGTCGCCGGAAATGGTCAGCCTTGTCCCGGTGGAGGAGGAGATTCACAGTATTTTTTACAATGAGAACTACGCGGGAATCATTGTTTATAATATTGCGGATGAATATGAATACCGCATGGATGTCTACAAGCCGGACGGCTCGGAAGTATTTTCCAGAGAGTTCAGCTATGATTATACCCGGATAAGCGCGGAAGACGATATGATCATCCTGTACAATGACGATTCCTGCCGGATTTATAATCAGTACGGCAATCTGAAGTATGAGGGCGCCTTTGACTATACCGTATCGAAAATTACAAAGGGTAAGATGCGGAACCAGATCATCGTGACGGGGCCGCAGATTATGCAGGAACTGCTGCTGCATTAGGAAGGCCGCATGTTTCTGCGTCAGCAAAATCACACCAGAGAAAGGAGAGGGCAACTATGGGAAAAAAATGTATCGGAGTGGATGTAGGCGGTACGACCGTGAAACTGGGACTGTTTGAGGAGACGGGAGAACTTCTGAAGAAGTGGGAAATCCCCACCCGGAAGGAGGAAAACGGCGCGCATATTCTGTCGGACGTGGCAGATTCGATCCGTGCGGTGCTGGCGGAAGAGGGGATCCCGATGGCGGATGTGCGGGGAGCCGGCATGGGCGTGCCCGGCCCGGTGGCCTCGAACGGGTTCGTGCCCCGCTGCGTGAATCTCGGCTGGGGCGCGGGATATCCGGCGCAGGAACTGAGTTCTTTGCTGGACGGTATGCAGGTTAGGTGCGGCAATGACGGGAATGTCGCCGCGCTGGGCGAAATGTGGCGCGGCGGCGGGAAAGGCCATGACAGCATTGTTATGCTGACGCTGGGGACCGGCGTGGGCGCGGGGATTGTCCTCGACGGGAAACTGGTGGCCGGGCGTCACGGCACCGGCGGCGAGATCGGCCATATCCATGTCCGCGACGACGAGGAAGAATACTGCAACTGCGGCAGCAGGGGGTGTCTGGAGCAGGTGGCGTCCGCCACGGGCATTGTCAGGGAGGCGAAACGCTGCCTGGCCGGCACGGATAAGCCGTCGGTTCTGCGTTCCGAGGAGGAACTGACGTCGAAGAGCGTGCTCGACGCGGCCAAGGCGGGGGATGAACTGGCCCTGGAAGTGACCGAGACGGTCGCCCGGTACCTGGGACTGGTGCTGGCCCAGCTGGCGCTGACGGTGGATCCGGACGTTTTTGTCATTGGCGGCGGCGTGTCGAAAGCCGGGCAGTTTTTGATTGACAGGATCGCGAAGTATTACGACTATTACGAGAAACTGTCGAAGGAGCGCGCCGGCATCGTCCTGGCGACGCTGGGCAATGACGCGGGCATTTACGGCGCGGCCAGGCTGGTGCTGGAAGGCTGACGCGGGCATTTACGGCGCGGCCGGGCCGGAGCCGGAAGGCTGACGCCGGGGAAAGGAAGAGAGAGGCGATGACATTTATTTATCCGGCGGTTCTGGTGCCGCATAAAGAGGATACGGGGTATCATGTGTATTTTCCGGATCTGGACCGGTGCGAAGCGGACGGGCCGGATCTGGACGACGCGCTGGAGAACGCCAGGGAGGCGGCTTACAACTGGATCACGGTGGAGATGGAGGAAGATGAGGTGCTGATGCCGGAGGTGTCGCACGCCGAGGACATTGAACTGCCGCCGGGCGGGTTTATGCGCCAGATCATGGTGACGGTGAAACTGATGCCGGATAATGACTGAGAAGGAGCGCGCCGGGCGCGGGGAGCGGCCCGGCGCGTAAAGCGGAAGGAGATTTCTGATATGGCGAAACAAAGCTGGAAACCGGGGAATCTGCTGTATCCCCTGCCGGTGATTATGGCAAGCTGCCAGAGGCCGGGGGAAAAGCCGAACATCATTACGCTGGCGTGGGCCGGTACGGTCTGCTCCAGTCCGCCGATGGTATCCGTTTCCATCCAAAAAGTGCGCTATTCCTATGACATCATCAAAGAAACGGGCGAATTCGTCATCAATCTGGTGACAAAAGATCTGACGTTCGCCACGGATTTCTGCGGGGTCCGTTCCGGGCGCGACATGGACAAATTTAAGGAAATGCGCCTGACACCGCTGCCGTCGAAGTGCGTAAGCGCGCCCGGGATCGCCGAAAGCCCGGTAAATCTCGAGTGCAAAGTCCGGCAGATTCTGCCGCTTGGCAGCCACGACATGTTCGTATCGGAGATCGTGGGCGTGACGGTGGAGGACGAATATGTCGATGAAAACGGCAAGTTCCATCTGAACGACGCGGATCTGACGGTTTATTCCCACGGAGAGTATTTCCGTCTCGGGGAGAAAATCGGCAGGTTCGGCTATTCCGTGGAGAAAAACGCGGCCGCTTCGGGCGCCGCGAAAAAATAAGAGAAAGGACGGACGATGGCACAATGAAACGTCTGCTGGCGATCGGCGAAGCGCTGATCGATTTTATCCCGGAAGAGTCCGGGAAGGAGTTAAGGCATGTCGGCGGCTTTCAGCCCAAGGTGGGCGGCGCCCCAGCGAATGTCGTGGGCGCTTACGTGAAACTGGGCGGGAGCGGCTCCATGATCACGCAGCTGGGGGACGATCCGTTCGGGGACAAGATCGTGGAGGAACTGGAAAGCTGCGGCATCGACTGCTCCCATATAAAAAGGACGGCGGCGGCCAATACCTCCCTGGCGTTCGTGGCTCTGAAGGAGGACGGCGACCGGGAGTTTTCGTTCTACCGCAAGCCGGGGGCGGATATGCTGCTGGACCCGGAGGAAGTAAAAGAGGAATGGTTCAGGGACATCTTTGCCCTGCATTTCTGCTCCGTCTCCCTGGGGGACTGGCCCATGAAGGAAGCGCACCGCAGGGCGATCCGGCTGGCGCGGGACGCCGGCGCGCTGGTGAGTTTCGATCCCAACCTGCGTCCGGCGCTTTGGGAAGATCAGGACGCGTTAAGGGCAGTGGTACGGGAATTCGCGCCAATGGCGGATATTCTGAAAGTTTCCGATGAGGAACTGGAATTTATTACGGGCAGAACCGGGATCGCGGAGGCGCTGCCGGAACTTCTGCGCGGGCGCACGAAACTGGTGATCTATACGAAAGGGCCGGACGGGGCCGAGTGCTATACGAAAACGGCCGGCGGTTCTTCCGCCGGACAGAAAGTGAAAGCGGTGGATACCACGGGCGCGGGGGACGGCTTTATCGGCGCGTTTCTCTACTGCCTGTCCAGAGACGGGGTCAATACGGAGAATCTGGCGGAACTCCCGGCGGAGAAAATGAGGGAGTACCTGGACTTTGCCAACCGTTTCTGCGGGATCAGCGTGACGAAGTACGGGGCGATCGCCTCCTATCCGGGGCTGGCTGAGATGGAGTGACGGGAACGGGCGCCGGATGTACGGGCGAGATGAAACGGTAAAAAGAAAGCCGCCGCAGGGGGAACGTTCCGAGCGGCGGCTTTTGCGCGGGAAAGACGGGGACTGCGGAACGGTTTTGCGCGGGCGGACAGGATCCGCGAAGCGGTTTTACGCGGGAAGGACCGGGAACTGCGGAACGGTTTTACGCGGGAAAGACGGTTTTGCGGGACGGGGTGCGGCCGCGGGAAAGACGGGGACTATGCGGGATGGCGGGACAAATACCGGAATTTTTGGAAAACATGCTGAAGGAACAGTACGGGGAGGCCGATACGGCCAGGATCCTGAAAGGTTACGCGAAGCGGCGCCCCGTAACGCTGCGCGTGAATACGCTGAAAACGGACGCCGAAAGCGTCCGCTCCGTTCTGGAAGCGGCGGGAATCCGCGTCCGGGGCGTATCCTGGAGCCGGGAGGCGTTCATTTTGGAAAACGCGCGTGAGGACGCGGTTCGGAAACTGGACGTTTATCAAAAGGGAGAAATCTATCTGCAGAGTCTTTCCTCCATGATCCCGCCCGTCCTTTTGGATCCGCGGGCGCGCGAATGTATCCTGGACATGGCGGCCGCCCCCGGCGGCAAGACCACGCAAATGGCGGCTCTGTCGGGCGGACGGGCACAGATTACGGCCTGCGAGAAGAACAGGGTCCGCGCGGAGCGCCTTCGGTTCAATCTGGACCGGCAGGGAGCGGCCGGCGTTGTGGTGATGAACGAGGACGCCCGGAAGCTGGACCCGTTCTTTTCCTTTGACAAGATCCTGCTGGACGCGCCGTGCAGCGGCAGCGGCACCCTGTACGCGCCGGACGGCGGAGAGGAGGGGGAAATCCCGGAACGCGCCGTGCCGATTACCCGCGAGTTGATTGACCGTTCCGCAAGGACCCAGGAAGCGCTGCTGCGCAAGGCGCTGAGCCTGCTGAAACCGGGGCACGAGATGGTCTATTCCACCTGCTCCGTACTGAAAACGGAGAACGAGCGGGTTCTAAACAGCGTGCTGCCCTCCGCGAAGGCCGCGGTGGTTCCCATCGGGCACCCCATGATTGCCGGACTGCCCCTTCTGCCCGCTGCGATTCGGGGCGTTCTCTGCATCTGCCCGACCGATCTCTACGAAGGTTTTTTTGTGGCAAAGATACGGAAGGCGTGATCCGACGACGCCATTGCGGCGGTTCCCCCGGCTCTGCCGTTTTTCACGAATGTGCCAACTCGCGGATACATTTCCATTTCTTTGTCAGGAAGAACGCGCTCATGAGGAGCATGGCACAGATAAAACTGACCGGGAAACACACCATGAGGTACCGTCCGCCGATGAAACGGGTGACAAGGTACGCGCACGGGATGCGGATGACCCACAGCATCAGAATGTTGACGATGGTCGGGTAGCGCACTTCCCCGATACCGTTGGCGAAGCAGACCATGGCGTTAAACACGGCAAACGGCCAGGTAAGCGGCAGGACGACGCGGATATAGTGGATGGCCATTTCCAGCACCTGCGGATCCCGGGTAAACAGACCCAGCACCTGCGGGCAGAGCATCGTGAACAGCACGCCCGCGACACAGGTGACGGCACCGGAAAAGGCCGGGATCATGCGGGCGCCGCGCACCAGCCGGGCATACTGCTTCGCTCCCAGATTCTGTCCGGCGAAGGTGGTGGCGGCGGAAGCGAAGGAAGAGATGGCGACATTGGCCAGCCCCGTCACTTTCGTGGCTACCGAGCAGCCGGCCATAAAGACGGAGCCCTGCGTATTGATTAAGGACTGCAGGAGGATATGGCCGATGGAGTAGATGGAATTGTTCAGTCCGAGCGGCAGTCCGATCGAGACGATGGAGAGCAGGATACGCCGGTCGAATTTTTTGGGCAGAAACGTAAATTCCAGTTCCGGGTATTTTTTCTTAATGTAAAGAATGCTGAACAGCCAGGAAGCGTACATGGCGATGGCAGTCGCGAGAGCGGCGCCGGCCACGTCCATGCCGAAGCCGGCCACAAAGAGCAGGTCGAGGACAATATTGACGATGCAGGAGATCAGCAGAAACAGAAGCGAAGCCCTGCTGTCCCCGACGCCGCGCAGGATACCGGCGTTCAGATTGTAGCCCATATTGCCCAGTGTGCCCATAAAGACGATCCGGATATAGGAAACGGCATAATCCCGCGTATCGGCGGGAACCTGCATAAGCCTTAACAGCAGCGGCCCCAGAAAAATGCCCAGAACGGAAAGCGGTACGGCGCAGATATACAGAAAGGATGTCGCCGTGGCGGCGGTTTTTTTAAGGGTCCCCATATCCCCGCGTCCGGAATATTGGGAGATCAGAATAGAGACTCCGGTTCCGAGGCCGAGAAAGACGCAGAGGAGAAATTCGACCGGCTGCCCGCTGGTGCCTACGGCGGCCAGCGATACGGGACCGCAGAAATTGCCGATGATCAGGGTGTCTACGGTATTATAAAGCTGCTGCAGGATATTGCCGAAGCAAATGGGCAGAGCGAAGAGAACGACCGGTTTCATGATGGGACCCCGGGTCATATCGATGTTTTTGGAGGTATGCACGGTAAAGCCTTCTTTCAAAAAAACGGGGGAAGGGCACGGCCCTTCGCGGCCGCAAAACAGAATAAACGGGTGCGATTGACCGCGTATTACTATACGACGGCCGCTTTTAAATTACAAGACGGAATAATCGTACTTTTGTTCCTATTTTTTGTTTTCTTATCTTTTTGGATATAAATATGGGTTTGACGTCTATTTTCGAATATGGTATGATTGTTGTCGCGAAATAATGGAATTTATCTTGAATTATTTATAAAACACTTACGGAGGAATACATGAGGATCATTATCATCGGCTGCGGAAAAGTGGGCCGCACGCTGGCCCAGCAGCTGAGCGAGGAAAACCACGATCTGGTGATCGTGGACACGGATTCCAAAAAGCTGCAGGAATTCAATGAGGAGGTGGACGCCATCTCCGTTTCCGGCAACGGGGCCAGCATCGGCGTTCTCGAAGAGGCCGGGGTCGATGTGGCCGACGTGCTGATTGCCGTCACCGGCTCGGACGAACTGAACCTTCTGTGCTGTCTGGTGGCGCGGAAGGTCAGCAAGTGCCATACCATCGCCCGCGTCCGCAATCCGGTTTATCAGAACGACATCAATTTTATCAAAGAAAGCATGGGGATCTCCATGATCATTAACCCGGAGTACAAGACGGCCGTGGAGATTACCCAGCTGCTTCTTTTCCCGGCGGCGATCCAGATCGATTCTTTCGCGGGGGGAAATGTCCAGATCGTAAAATTCAAGCTAATGCCGGAATTCAAAATGGGCGGTATGCCGGTATTTTCCCTGTCGGAACGCTTTCATTCCAAAGTGCTGATCTGCGCCGTGGAGCGGGACGAGCGGATCGCCATTCCCCGGGGCGATTTTATCCTGCAGGACAACGATCTGGTCTCCGTCGTCGCTTCGCCGAAGGACTGCGCGGCGTTTTTCGGCCAGCTGGGCCTGGCCACCCGGCCGGTGAAAAACGCGCTGATCGTGGGCGGCGGTACGCTTGGCTACTATCTGGCGCGGCTGTTAAAGCAGGCGAAGATCAACGTGCGGATCGTGGAGCGGGATCTTAAGCGCTGCGAGCAGCTCAGCGAGGAACTGCCCGGCGTGTCGGTGATTAACGGGGACGGTTCGGACCGGAAAGTGCTTTTGCAGTCCGGTTTTCTCTCGGCGCAGGCTATCATTTCCCTGACTTCGATTGACGAGGAGAATATTTTCCTTGCCCAGTTCGCCAAGGACCGGACGAAGGCCAAGGTGGTGACGAAGGTGAACCGCATGGCGTTCGACACCATTCTTCAGAAGCTGGATATCGGAAGCGTCGTGTATCCCAAGTATATCACGGCGGATTCCATTGTCCAGTACATCCGGGCCCGGCAGAATTCCGTAGGCAGCAGCGTGCAGACTCTCTGCCATATCCTGGACAACCGCGCGGAGGCGCTGGAATTTTCGGTGAAGCAGGACAGCCTGGTGGCCAACGCGCCGCTGGCACGGCTGGTACTGAAAAAGGATCTGCTGGTCTGCTGCATCAATCATAACGGCCAGGTGATTATCCCCGGCGGCCAGGACGTGATTCAGCCGGGAGACACGGTCATTATTGTCACGACACAAAAAGGGCTCCAGGATCTCAATGATATCCTGGCCAGGCAGGTGTAGGCTATGAATTATTCGATTATCCGGTATATCGTGGGGATGACGCTGATCCTGGAGGGCGGGCTGATGGTGCCGTCCTGCGCGGTGTCGGTGATTTACGGGGAAACGTCGGCTTTCGGAGCCCTTGCCGCGTCGGCGGCCGCCTGTGTGATTCTGGGACTGCTGCTCCGCTATAAAAAGCCGTCCAATTCCGTGTTTTACGCGAGGGAAGGCTTCGTGACGGTCGCGCTCTGATGGCTGGCGATCAGTGTGATGGGGGCGGTCCCCTTTGTCTTAAGCGGCGCGATCCCGGATCCGGTGCACGCGCTTTTCGAGGCGGTGTCCGGCTTTACCACCACCGGGGCCAGCATCCTGGCGTCGGTGGAGGATGTGCCGAAAGGCATCCTTTTCTGGCGCAGTTTTACGCACTGGATCGGCGGCATGGGTGTGCTGGTGTTCCTGCTGACCCTTCTTCCCATGACGGGCGGTTCCCATATGAGCCTGATGAAGGCGGAAAGCCCGGGTCCTTCGGTCAGCCGTCTGGTGCCGAAAGTCCAGTCGACCGCCAAGATCCTGTATGAGATCTATGTCGGTCTGACGGTGCTGGAGATTATCATGCTCCTTCTGGGGCGGATGCCGCTGTTTGACGCCCTGACGCTGTCGTTCGGCACGGCCGGCACAGGCGGTTTCGGCGTGCGCAATGACAGCGTGGCAGGTTATTCCGTATATTGCCAGGTGGTCATTACCGTCTTTATGATCCTGTTCGGCATCAATTTTAACGCTTATTTCTTCCTGTTGTTAAAGAAGTTCCGCAGCGCTTTCCGCATGGAGGAGGTGCGGGCGTATCTGGGAATCATCGCGGCGGCGATCCTGCTGATCACCCTCAATATCTGGAAGCTGTACGGGAATGTGCTGACGGCGTTCCAACAGTCCGCGTTCCAGGTGGCGTCGATTATCACGACGACCGGCTATTCGACGGCGGATTTTGACCGGTGGCCGGAAGTGTCGCGGACGGTTCTGGTTATGCTCATGTTCATCGGGGCCTGTTCCGGCAGTACCGGCGGCGGCATCAAGGTGTCACGCATCGTGATTCTGGTGAAAACGATTGCCAAGGAAATCGAGACATACCTTCATCCGGACGTGGTGATAAAGGTAAGAATGGACGGAAAGAGCGTGGACCATCCGGTCGTCCGCGCGACGAATGTTTTTATGGTGGCCTACCTGATCCTGTTTGCCGTTTCGGTGCTGCTGGTCGCGTTTGACAACCTGGATCTGGTTACGAATTTTACGGCGGTGGCGGCGACGCTGAACAATATCGGCCCGGGGCTGGCGAAGGTCGGTCCGACCGCGAATTTCAGCGTGTATTCGAACCGGTCGCTTCTGGTACTGACGTTTGACATGCTGGCGGGCCGTCTGGAACTGTTTCCGCTGCTGGTGCTGTTCGCCAGGGGGACATGGAAGAAATTCTGATGCCTGCCGCGTCCGATCCTGCTTTCGCCTGCCGCAGTTCTTTGAAAAAATCTTTCAGCAGCCGGGAACATTCTTCGCCCAGTACGCCGGTCCCGGTCTCCGCCTGATGGTTAAAGCCCGGCTCGTGCAGGAGATCGAGCACCGATCCCGCGCAGCCGGCTTTCGGGTTTTTGGCGCCGATGACCACGCGGGGGATCCGGGCCTGAAGGATGGCCCCGGCGCACATGGGACAGGGTTCCAGCGTCACGTACAGCGTGCAGCCTTCGAGCCGCCAGTCGCCCATTTTCTTGCAGGCTTTGCGGATGGCGGCGATCTCCGCGTGGGCGAGGGCCGACCGGTCCGTCATGCGGCGGTTATAGCCCCGGCCAATGATTCTGCCTTCGTATTCGATCACGCAGCCGATCGGGACTTCCCCCAGGGCGAGCGCTTTCTTCGCTTCCCGGATGGCCGCTCGCATATTCTTTTCCTCGGAAGTCATTTTGGACATGGGCAGTCTCCTTTTATTGCGGTGTCGGAGTCAAAAGATGCCAAACGGATTGCTCCGTGCTTCGCACTCCCGCAATCCTGCCCGGCATTCGGAATCCGCGGGGCCCCTGCCCCGCTGCTTCCTCATGTCGGGGCGGGTCGTAAAGTCATTCATCCGCCGGCATGTAAACATGCCGCGGATTCGGACTTTCGACCCTGGCTTTATCAAATGATGCCAGACGGATTGCTCCGTGCTGCGCACTCCCGCAATCCTGCCCGACATTCGGAATCCGTGGGGCCCCTGCCCCACTGCTTCCTCATTGTAATCTGATTTTTTCTCAAAGTCAATCTCCGCCTTGACAAACCGTCCTTGAACTCTTATACTGATGGTGTTGT
>CAZPGD010000027.1:0-6234 GCA_964585865.1 uncultured Hungatella sp.
GAATTTGAAAAATTGCAGAATATTATCGCGGAAGTCCTGAATGTTGACGCTGATGAGATCCGTCCGGAGACGACCTTCGTGGACGATCTGGGGGCGGATTCCCTGGATGTTTTTCAGATCGTCATGGGAATTGAGGAAGAATTTGATATTGAAATCCCGAATGAAAAAGTGGAGAAGATCGTCTCGGTGGGGGACGCCGCCGAGGCAATAAAAAATGCGATAGAGTAAGGCAAGGCAGAGGGGGCTTTTCTAAGCCTCCTTTTTCGAAGGATGAAAGTGAGCGAAAATGAACCAAAAAAATTTGAGAGAACTTGAGCAGCGAATTGACTACACGTTTCACAACCCGGAGATGCTCTTTCAGGCAATGAGCCACAGTTCCTACGCCAACGAACACAAGCCGTCGCCGCTGGAAAGCAACGAGCGCCTGGAGTTTCTGGGCGACGCCGTGCTGGAAGTCATCAGCAGCGATTACCTCTATCACAATTACCCGGACCTGCCGGAGGGAAGGCTTACCAAGCTGCGCGCCAGTATCGTATGCGAGCCCACGCTGGCTCTGTGCGCCAGGGAGTTCGATCTCGGCCGCTACCTTCTGCTTGGGCGGGGAGAGGAGCAGACCGGAGGCCGGACGCGCAATTCCATCGTCTCCGACGCCATTGAGGCGCTGATCGGCGCCATCTATCTGGACGGCGGCTTTGAAAGCGCAAAAGCGTTTGTCGAGCGCTTCATTCTGTCGGGAATCGAGAACAAAAAGCTGTTTTACGACAGCAAGACCATCCTGCAGGAGATCGTCCAGAGGGATTACAAGGAAGAAGAAATCAAATACGTGCTCACCGGTTCGGAGGGTCCGGATCACGCCAAAGTCTTTATCGTCGAGGTTCTGATCGGCGGCAGGGTAGAGGGCACCGGACGCGGCAGCACCAAGAAATCTGCGGAGCAGGAGGCCGCTTACCAGGCGATTATCGATTTGAAAGGGAAAGCGCAGCATGTATCTGAAGAGCATCGAGATACAGGGATTTAAATCCTTCATGAGCAAAATTGTATTTCAGTTCCACAACGGGATTACAGCCATCGTCGGCCCCAACGGAAGCGGGAAGAGCAACGTCGCCGACGCGGTGCGCTGGGTCCTGGGGGAGCAGAGCGCCCGCCAGCTCCGCGGCTCCAGCATGCAGGATGTGATTTTCGCCGGCACGGAGACGCGCAGGCCGCTCGGCTTCGCCGCGGTTTCCATTACGCTGGACAACGCAGACCATCAGCTTCCGGTCTCCTTTGAAGAAGTGACCGTGACGCGGCGCGTCTACCGCTCCGGGGAGAGTGAGTACCTTTTAAACGGCACGCAGGTGCGGCTGCGCGATATTAACGAAATTTTTTACGATACCGGCATCGGCAAGGAGGGCTATTCCATCATCGGGCAGGGGCAGATCGACCGCATTCTGAGTGACAGGCCGGAGGAACGCCGGGAACTTTTTGACGAGGCCGCGGGCATTGTCAAATTTAAGCGGCGGAAAAACGCGGCTCAGAAAAAACTGGACGCGGAGCGCCAGAATATGGTGCGCGTCAGCGATATTCTCGCCGAACTGACGCGCCAGCTCGGCCCGCTGGAGCGGCAGGCGAAGTCGGCCCGGACATATCTGGAAAAAAGGGAGGAACTGAAACATTATGAAGTCGGCCTTTTCCTGCTCGAATTTTCGCGCATCCGGCGCGAGCTGGAGGAAGCCGCGGAGAAACTGCGGATCACGGAGGAACAGCTGAGCGGATCGCGGGACGAATACGAAAAGACGAAGGCAGAGTACGGGAGGCTGGAACAGGAAATCGGGCAGATGGACGTCCTTCTGCAGGAAAAGCGGGACGCCGGCGCACAGGGACAGCTGCGCGGCCAGCAGCTGGAGAACCAGATCCGGATCCTGCGCGAGCAGATCAACACGGCGCACACCAGCAGCGGGCACATCCGAACCAGGATTGCCGCCATCGGCCGGCAGCTTGCGGAATTTGAACGGCAGGAGCAGGAGGCGGGCGAAGAACTGGGCGCGCTGCGCGTACAGATTCTGGAAACCGGAGGCAGGGAGGCGAAGGCCTCCGGAGCGCTGGGCGAAGTACGCGGGGAGATTGCGAAGCTGGAACAGCAGATCGAGCAGGGGAAAAGCGAGGTCATAAATCTGCTGAACCAGCGCGCGGCCGTAAAGGCGCGGCTGCAGCGCTATGACACGATGCTGGAGCAGTCGCAGATCCGCAGCGCCCAGCTTGCGCAGGAGGCGCTGCAGCTTGAGAGCGAGAAAAGCGGGCAGGAAGCCCTGCGGCGGGAAGTTTCTCAGGAGTATGAGGCGGCCAGTGCCCGAATCCGCGAGCTGACGGACCGCAGCGAACAGGTCGGCGGAGAATTGACAGAGCTCCAGCAGAAATTACAGGAACATAACCGGCAGGCCGAGCGCGAACAGGCGGAGTATCACCGGGAGTCCTCCCGCCTGGAATCGCTGAAAAACATCGCCGAGCGCTATGACGGTTACGGCGGCAGCATCCGCCGCGTCATGGAGCGCAGGGAGCAAGAGCCCGGCATCCTCGGCGTGGTGGCGGACATCATAAATGTGGACAGGGAATGGGAAGTGGCGATTGAGACGGCTCTGGGCGGGAGCATCCAGAATATTGTCACCGACACGGAGGAGACGGCCAAACGGCAGATCGAGTTTCTGAAGCAGAACCGATACGGGCGGGCGACATTTCTGCCGCTCTCCGGCATCCGCGGGAAAAATGATTTCGCCAGCCCGCAGGCACTTTCAGAGCGGGGCGTGGTCGGACTGGCCAGCGATCTGGTACGGACGGATCCCAGATACCGGGAACTGGCGGCGTCTCTGCTCGGCAGGACTCTGGTCGTGGATCACATCGACCGCGCGATTGCCCTGGCGCGCAAATACCGGCACACGCTGCGCATCGTCACCCGCGAGGGCGAACTGCTGAACCCCGGCGGCGCCATATCGGGCGGCGCGTTCAAAAACTCCGGAAACCTTCTGGGGCGGCGCCGCGAAATCGAAGAGCTGGAACGGCAGGTGGAGACGCGCAGGGCGGCCCTGCTCGGTCTGCAGGCGAAAATTGAGGAGGAACGCGATTCCCGCAGCCGCATGCGCGACGAGCTTGTGGAACTCAGGGACGCGCTGCAGGAAGGGTATCTGGCCCAGAACACAGCAAAGCTGCGTCTGGATGAACTTGACGCGCGCAGCGGCAGCACGGATCAGAGCCGGCAGCGGATCCAGGCGGAGACGGGGGAGCTCGAACAGCAGGCGCGGGAAATCCGGGAGAACCAGGATAACGAGCGGAAGGCGCTGGCTCAGTCGGAGCAGGCGGAGCGGGAGGCGGAGCAGGAAATCCTCCGGCAGCAGGAACTCCTTGAGCAGAAACGCGGGCAGGAGCAGAGCGCGGGCGCCGATGCGGAAAACATCCGCCTCGCGCTCTCACAGCTGCAGCAGCAGGAAGTTTTCATCCGTCAGAATCTGGCCCGCATAGCCGGCGAGCGGGAGAAGCTCGCGCAGGAACAGGAACAGCACGAGGCCGAGATTGCCGGCACATCCCGCGCCGTCCGGGAAAAGGAACGGGAGATTGCCGCGCTGCAGGAGGCGGAGCGGGAAACCGCGTCTGACGCTGCCAGGATTCAGACGGAGATTGCGGACCTGCAGGCGGAGCGGGAAGAAAAAATCGCCCGGAACAAAACGTTCTTTGCCGCGCGCGAAGAACTTTCGGAGCAGATGAACCTTCTGGACCGCGAAAGTTTCCGGCTCAACGCGCAGCTGGAACGGCTGAACGAGCAGAAAGACAGCCAGATCCGTTACCTTTGGGACGAATACCAGCTGACGCCGGGGGCGGCGGAAGAGTTCGGAGGCGGGGGAAACGGGAGCGCATCTTCCCTGAAGCGCAGTATCTCCGCGGTCAAAAACGAGATTCGGGCCCTTGGGAGCGTCAACGTCAACGCGATCGAAGATTACCGGGAGGTTTCGGAGCGCCATGCGTTTCTGACCGCGCAGTACGAGGATCTGCAGAAGGCTGAGGAGGCGCTGCTGAAGATTATCGCGGAGCTGGACAGCGGCATGCGCGCCCGTTTCCGGGAGCAGTTCGCGTGTATTCAGGCGGAGTTTGACAAGGCGTTCCGGGAACTGTTCGGCGGGGGCCGCGGCACGCTGGAACTTGTCGAGGACGAGGACATTCTGGAGGCCGGCATCCGCATTATTGCCCAGCCGCCGGGGAAAAAGCTGCAGAATATGATGCAGCTTTCCGGAGGGGAGAAATCCCTGACCGCCATTGCCCTGCTGTTTGCCATCCAGAACCTGAAACCGTCGCCGTTCTGCCTGCTGGACGAGATCGAAGCGGCCCTGGACGATTCGAATGTGGACCGTTTTGCGCGCTACCTGCGCAGGCTGTCCGGCAGCACCCAGTTTATCGTGATCACGCACCGCCGCGGCACCATGGCCGGAGCGGACCGGCTTTACGGCATCACCATGCAGGAAAAGGGGGTCTCGACCCTGGTTTCCGTTAATTTGATCGAGGCGTCGCTGGACGATTAGGAGGAGAGGCTATGGCAGAAGGACGAAAAGGGTTTTTCGGGAGACTGGCGGAGGGTCTTCAGAAGACGAGGGAGAATATCAAATCCGGCATGGATTCGATTTTCAGCGGATTCTCGGCGATCGATGAGGATTTCTACGAGGAGATCGAGGAGACGCTGATCATGGGGGATCTGGGGGTCCGGACGACCGCGAAGATCATGGAGGATCTGCGCCGCCAGGTAAAGGAGCAGCATATCCGGGAGCCGGGCGCCTGCAAAAGCCTCCTGATGGACAGCATGAAGCGCCAGATGGATCTGGGCGAGAACGCCTATGAGTTCGAGAACCGCAAGTCGGTAGTGCTGGTGATCGGCGTCAACGGCGTGGGCAAAACGACTTCCGTGGGCAAGCTGGCCGGCCAGCTGAAGGAGCAGGGGAAACGGGTGGTGCTGGCGGCCGCGGATACGTTCAGGGCGGCGGCCGTCGAGCAGCTGACGGAGTGGGCGAACCGGGCCGGCGTGGAGATCATTGCCCAGAAGGAAGGGGCGGATCCGGCGTCCGTAGTCTACGACGCGGTGGCGGCCGCCAAGGCGCGCGATGCCGATGTGCTGATCTGCGATACGGCGGGGCGGCTGCATAATAAAAAGAACCTGATGGAGGAACTGAAAAAGATTGACCGGATCATCAGCCGGGAATACCCGGACGCCTATCGGGAAACGCTGGTGGTCGTGGACGGGACCACCGGGCAGAACGCGCTCTCCCAGGCGCGTCAGTTCATGGAGGTCGCCGACGTGACGGGGATTATCCTCACGAAGCTGGACGGCACGGCCAAGGGCGGCATCGCGGTGGCGATCCAGTCGGAACTGGGCCTGCCGGTCAAATATGTGGGGATCGGCGAGAAGATCGACGATCTGCAGAAATTTAACGCGGACGAGTTTATTGACGCGTTGTTCAGCTGAAAACGCTTCGCGCGGCGCGGACGCGCGGACGGGAGCAAGGAAAGGAACGGGACGAAAACGATGATGACATTGGAAGATTTTGAGGAAGCGACGGAAACCGTCAGTAAGGTGATCCAGGAGACGAAGCTGGTTTACAGCGAGTATTATTCGGAGCAGACCGGCAACAAAGTGTATTTCAAACCGGAAAATATGCAGTACACGGGCGCGTATAAGATCCGCGGCGCGTACTACAAGATCAGCAAACTGACGGCGGAGGAGGAGAAAAACGGCATTATCACGGCGTCCGCCGGCAATCACGCCCAGGGCGTGGCCTGCGCGGCCAAGATGGCCGGCGTGCCCGCGACCATCGTGATGCCCACGGCGACCCCCCTGATCAAGATCGACCGCACGAAGAATTACGGGGCGGAGGTCGTGCTCTGCGGGGATATTTTTGATGAGGCGTGCGCTTACGCGGAGAAAATGGCGCAGGAGAGAGAGATGGCCTTCGTGCATCCCTTTGACGATCTGACCGTTGCCACGGGCCAGGGGACCATTGCCATGGAGATCATCAAGGAACTGCCGACGGTGGATTACATTCTGGTGCCCATCGGCGGGGGCGGACTGGCGGCGGGCGTGTCCACGCTTGCCAAGCTGCTGAACCCGAAGATCAAGGTGATCGGCGTGGAGCCGGCGGGGGCCAACTGTATGCAGGAGTCTCTGAAGGCGGGGCATGTGGTGGCGCTGGACCACGTGAGCACCATCGCGGACGGCACGGC
>CAZPGD010000027.1:6244-11506 GCA_964585865.1 uncultured Hungatella sp.
GGCGGTCCGCTGCCCCGGCGAGAAAGTTTTCCCCTACATCCGGGAGAACGTGGACGACATTCTTACGGTAGAGGACAACGAACTGATCGTGGCCTTCCTCGATATGGTGGAGAACCACAAGATGATAGTGGAGAACGCCGGGCTCCTGACGGTGGCGGCCTTAAAACATATGGACGTAAAGAAGAAAAAGATCGTTTCGATCTTAAGCGGCGGCAACATGGACGTGATCACCATGGCGTCCATCGTGCAGCACGGTCTCATCCAGAGGGACAGGGTTTTTACCGTCTCCGTCCTGCTCCCCGACAAACCGGGGCAGCTGGCCATGGTGTCCGCCCTTCTGGCCGAGCACCAGGGGAATGTCATCAAGCTGGAGCATAACCAGTTCATCAGCATCAACCGCAGCGCCGCCGTGGAACTGCGCATTACGCTGGAGGCTTACGGGACGGAGCACAAGGCGGAGATCGTGCAGGCGCTCAACGACGCCGGCTACCGGCCGAAGGTCGTGAAATCCACGGGGGCATTTTAGAGGAGGAAGGAAATTGACGGAGAGCGCGGGCCGGGAAACGCAGGCCGTGCGGGCCGCGGGAGCGTTTCGGAGGAAGGAAATTGACGGGGAGCGCGGGCCGGGAGCGAAGGCCGTGCGGGCCGCGGGAGCGTTTCGGAGGAAGGAAATTGACGGAGCGCGAACCGGGAAACGCAGACCGTGCGCTCTACCGGGTGTTTTAAGGGAAAAGGAAGCGGGGGACATGTGACATGAATAACACGGAGATCCGGGATCAGATTCTGCAGAGCGCCGTATATTTTGTAAAGTGGACCGTGACGGCCTGCGTGACCGGAGTGCTGGGCGGCGCGGCGGGGACGGTTTTCGGCTACGGTATCCGTTTGAGCACGGAACTGTTTGCCTCTTTTCCGTGGCTGCTCTTTCTGCTCCCGGCGTCGGGCTGCGCCATCGTTTTTCTCTATAAGATTTGCGGGGAGGAAAAGAACCGGGGAACCAACCTGATCCTGGAATCCGTTTCTTCCGGAGAGGCGGTTCCGCTCGCGACGGGTCCGCTGATTTTTGTCAGTACGATTCTCACCCACCTGACCGGCGGCTCCGCCGGCAGGGAAGGAGCGGCCCTTCAGCTGGGCGGCAGCATCGGCGCCCTGGTGGGGCGGACGGTCCGCTTCGATGAGAAGGACCGGAAAATCGCGGTTATGTGCGGCATGAGCGCCTGTTTCGGCGCGCTGTTCGGGACGCCCCTGGCGGCGGGAATCTTTTCCATGGAAGTCGCCTGTGTCGGCAGTTTCTACTGCGCGGCCCTGCTCCCCTGCCTGTTCGCCTCCTTTGCGGGGGCCGGCGTCGCGCGGATGGCGGGGCTTCCCGCGGAGCATTACGGGATCGGCGCGATCCCGCCCTTTGCGCCGCGACCGGCGGCGATCATCGTGCTTCTCGGCATTCTCTGCGCGGCGGTGAGTATCCTGTTCTGTTTCGTGCTCCATACGGGCGAGCGTCTTTACAAAAAATATTTCCCCAATCCGTTCGTCAGGGTCCTGGCGGGCAGCGCCATTGTCATCGGCCTTACGCTGCTTTTTGGCACACGGGTCTATAACGGCAGCGGCGCGGTCCTGATCGAGGAGGCCGTGGAAGGGCACGCGCGCTATGAGGCGTTTCTGCTGAAAATGCTGTTTACCGCCGCCACGCTGGGGGCCGGCTATAAGGGCGGGGAAATCGTGCCCGCTCTCAGCGTGGGCGCCGCGTTCGGCTGCGCGTTCGGGACGCTTCTGGGCTTTTCCCCGTCCCTCTGCGCGGCCTGCGGCATGGCGGCGCTGTTTACGGGCGTGACGAACTGTCCCGTAAGCGGCCTGCTGATTGCCTTCGAACTGTGCGGCTTTGGAGCCATGCCGTACTTCGCGCTGGTGATCGCCGTGGCGTTCGCGCTGTCCGGGTACGGCGGGCTGTACGGCGCCCAGCGCTTCGCCAGTTCCAAGACACGGGCAAATTGAGGACTCCTTTGTGGATTTTTCCGTAAAAGTATGTTATACTTGTAAAACACAGTAAACCCGTCCGGCGGAAAACGGCTCGGAAAACGAAGGAGGGCTTCATCATGATGATCGAACTTGGCAGGGAAAACAGGCAGGGGATCGGACCGCTCTGCGAGGGCAGCCGGGACGTGCTTCTGCGCGGGGCCGCGGAAGGCGCGATCGGCCGCGTGTGGGTTCCGGAGGCGGATCCCGCTTCCTGCTGTCTGGTCGTGGTGGGGGATATCGCCTATCTGCTGGGTCTCCCGCCGAAAGGCGAGGGCGCGCTCGATCTGAAGGGTCAGATCTTTGAGTCGGCGGCGGAAGCGTTTCTTTATCCGCAGAACGAGATGTGGGCCGACTGGCTGGAAGAGCGGTTCCCGGGGCTTTTGCGGACGGTCAGCCGCTACGCGCTGAAGAAGGACGAGCACCATTTCGATATGGAGAAGCTGCGCGGATACGTGGCGTCCGTCCCTAAGGGCATCCGCGTCAAGCGGATCGACCGCCGCCTGTACCATCTCGCCATGAAGGAGGAATGGAGCCGCCCCCTGTGCGCGAATTTCGAGAACGCGGATCATTTTATGGAATACGGGTTCGGGTACGTGGCCTTAAACGGCCGGGAGCTGGTTGCCGGCTGTTCCTGCTACGGGGTCAGCGAGGGCATGATGGAGATCGAGGTGGACACCCGCCGGGACTGGCGCCGCCGGGGGCTGGCCATGGCCTGCAGCGCCGCCTTTCTCCTGGAATGTCTGGAAAAGGGCCTGACGCCCAACTGGGACGCGGTCAATCTCCAGTCCGTGGGACTGGCGGAGAAGCTTGGGTATGTGTTTGAAAAGGAATATCAGGTATATCGCCTGAAAGAAACGGAGGAGAGGTAGCGTATGGAGAGAAAGCAGCTGTTTCAGACGGTTGACCACACTCTGCTTTCGCAGGGGGCGACCTGGAAGGAGATCCGCGAACTTTGCGACGACGCGGTAAAATACGGCACGGCGTCCGTGTGCATCCCGCCGTCCCATGTAAAGCGGGCGAAGGATTATCTGGGGGACCGGATGGCGGTCTGCACGGTGATCGGCTTCCCCAACGGGTACAGCACCGCGGCGGTTAAGATTTTCGAGACGGAGGACGCGCTGGAAAACGGGGCCGACGAGATCGACATGGTCATCAATATCGGTGATTTAAAGGAGCGGAACTACCGGAAAATCCTTGAGGAGATCCGTTCGGTCAAGAGCGTCTGCGGCGACCATATCCTGAAAGTCATTATTGAGACCTGCCTGCTGACGGAGGAGGAAAAGGTGAAAATGTGCGAACTGGTCACGGAGGCCGGGGCCGATTTTATCAAGACATCCACCGGTTTTTCCAAAGGCGGCGCCACGTTCGCGGATGTCGAGCTGTTTTCGCGGCATGTCGGACCGGGGGTCCGGATCAAGGCGGCCGGGGGGATCTCGTCTTTTGCGGACGCGGAGGAGTTTCTGAGGCTGGGCGCTTCGCGCCTTGGCACCAGCCGGCTCGTGAAGCTGGCGAAAGCGGAGGAGGCAAGTCATGGACAGGAAGAAACTGATCCGGGCAGCGATTGAGAACCTGCCGAATTCCTATGCGCCGTACTCTAATTTCCATGTATCGGCGGCGCTTCTGTGCGCGGACGGCTCGGTCTATACGGGGATCAACATTGAGAACGCCACCTATACCCCGACGGTCTGCGCCGAGCGCAGCGCGTTTTTCCGCGCGGTCAACGAAGGGAAGAGGGAGTTTGAGGCCATTGCCATCTGCGGCGGGAAGGACGGCGTGATTACGGATTACTGTTCGCCGTGCGGGGTCTGCCGGCAGGTGATGAACGAGTTCTGCGGTCCCGGTTTTAAGGTGATTATGGCGAAGTCGGAGGATGACTATATCGAAAGGACGCTCGGGGAACTGCTTCCGCTGGCGTTCGGCCCGGAGGTGCTTTTATGATCCGCATGTATGATTTGATTGAGAAAAAGAAGCATGGGGAGCCGCTTTCCCCGGAGGAGATCCGCGCCATGATCCGCGGTTTCGTGTCCGGCGAAATCCCCGATTACCAGATGTCGGCCATGCTGATGGCGATCTGTCTGAAAGGAATGAGCGCCGAAGAGACCACCTGCCTGACGATGGAGATGGCCCATTCCGGCGATGTGGCGGATCTGTCCGCGATCCGGGGGATCAAGGTGGATAAGCACAGCACCGGCGGCGTGGGGGACAAGACGTCGCTTGTGATCGGCCCCCTGACGGCGTCGCTGGGGGTGAAAATCGCCAAGATGTCGGGCCGCGGTCTGGGACATACGGGCGGCACCCTGGATAAGCTGGAGTCAATTCCGGGGCTTACCACCGATATTTCCGGGGAGCGGTTCTGCGAGATCGTCAACCGGGTCGGCATCGCCATCATCGGGCAGACCGGCAATATGGTCCCGGCGGACAAGAAACTCTATGCGCTGCGCGACGTGACCGCGACGGTAGACAGCATTCCATTAATCGCCTCCTCGATTATGAGCAAGAAGCTGGCGGCGGGAAGCGACGCGATTGTTCTGGATGTAAAAACGGGCAGCGGGGCCTTTATGAAGACGCTGGACGATTCCATCGCCTTGGCGCGGGAGATGGTGCGCATCGGCACGGCGGCGGGGCGGAAATGCTGCGCCCTGATCACGGAGATGGATGTTCCCCTGGGCCGCGCCATCGGCAACGCCCTGGAGGTGAAGGAAGCCGTGGAGACGCTTAAGAACCGGGGACCGTCCGATCTGACGGAAGTCTGTCTGAACCTGGCCGCCAACATGCTGTTTATGGCGGAAATGGCCGCGACGCCGGAAGCGTGCTACCGGATGGCGAAGAAGGCCATGGAGGAAGGCCGCGGGGTGGACGTGCTGGCCGCGATGGTGGAAGCGCAGGGCGGCGACAAGCGCTATATTTACGATTGTTCCCTCTTTACGCCGGCGCCTTACGAAAGAGAGGTGCGGGCGTCCCGTTCCGGCTATATCACGGCCATTGACACCGCCGGCTGCGGGATCGCCTCGGCCATGCTCGGGGCCGGCCGCGTGAAGAAAGAGGACGCGATCGATTACAGTGCCGGCATTTATCTCCGCAAAAAATACGGCGACGAGGTGCGGGAGGGCGACGTGCTGGCGGTTCTTTACACCTCCGATGAGGCGCGTTTCGCGGATGCGGAGAAGAAATTCACGGATTCCTATGTCATCGGGCCGGAGCCGGCGGCGGAGAAAAAGCTGATCTACGCGCGGGTGACGGCGGATGGCGTGA
>CAZPGD010000028.1:0-410 GCA_964585865.1 uncultured Hungatella sp.
CGGATTCCGAATGGCGGGAAGGATTGCGGGAGTGCGGAGCACGGAGCAATCCGTGTGGCGTCATTTTCCTCCAACATCGTAAAATAGGAGCGGCATGGAGCAAATACAGTGGTACCCCGGACATATGACGAAGGCCAGACGGGCCATGCAGGACGATATAAAGCGGGTGGATCTGCTGATCGAACTGCTGGACGCCCGTGTGCCGGTATCCAGCCGGAACCCGGATCTGGACAGTCTGGGGAAGAACAAAGGGCGTCTGCTCGTGCTGAATAAGGCGGATCTGGCGGATGAAGCGGGAAGCGCGGCCTGGGAGAGCCGGTTCCGGAAGCAGGGATATGCCGTGATCCGGGCGGATTCCCGCAGCGGCAGTCAGCTGAGAAATGTAAGCACGGCGGCGGCGGAGGTCTGCC
>CAZPGD010000028.1:420-2163 GCA_964585865.1 uncultured Hungatella sp.
CTGTCGGGAGAGGATCGAACGGGATCGGAAGCGGGGAATGCAGAAACGTCCCGTCCGCGCCATGGTGGCGGGGATCCCCAACGTGGGCAAGTCGACTTTTATCAATTCTCTTGCCGGAAAGGCCTGCGCGAAGACCGGCAATACGCCCGGCGTGACGAAAGGGAACCAATGGATCCGTCTGAATCCGTCGCTGGAACTTCTCGATACGCCGGGGATCCTGTGGCCGAAGTTCGAGGATCCGCAGGCGGGCCTTCATCTGGCGCTGATCGGATCGGTAAGCGACCGGATTCTGGACAAAGAGGAACTGGCGCTGGAACTGATTCGTTTTCTGACGGGGAAGCAGCCGGAACTGCTGACGAAACGGTACGGGATTTCTTGCGAAGAGACGGGAGATACCGCCTCGGCGCCGCGGGTCCTGGAGCGGATCGCCGCGGCGAGAGGCTGCCTGCAGAAAGGCGGGACTTTCGACCTTGAAAGAGCCGCGGGACTGCTTCTGGATGATTACCGAAGCGGCCGTTTGGGGCGGATCACACTGGAATGGCCGGGAGAAGCCGGACGGACAACGCCGGAATGCCCGGCGGGAAATCGGACAAACCGCGACGGACGCGTGGAGGAAAGCCGTGGAGGGAGAAAAGGACGGGAAACTGGAAGCCGAACTGAAACGCCTGGAAGGAATGCGCGTTTATGAAGCCGAATATGACGAATATGCGTATATCTGCGGTGTTGACGAGGCAGGGCGCGGACCGCTTGCCGGACCCGTGGTGGCCGGAGCCGTGATTCTGCCGAAGGATTGCCGGATCCTGTATCTGAACGACTCCAAGAAAGTGCCGGAGAAGCGGCGCGAACGGCTGTTTTCGGAGATTCGGGAAAAGGCCGTGGCATACGGCGTCGGCATTGTTTCTCCGGCCAGAATCGACGAGATCAATATCCTGCAGGCGACGTATGAGGCCATGCGGCTGGCCATCGGGCAGCTGGCCGTAAAGCCGCAGATCCTTCTGAACGACGCGGTGACGATTCCCGGCGTAGAGATCCGGCAGGTGCCGATTATCAAGGGCGACGCAAAGAGCGTTTCCATCGCGGCAGCCAGTATTCTGGCGAAAGTGACCAGGGACCGGATCATGAGGGAATATGACGGGCTGTATCCGGAATACGGGTTCGCGAAACATAAAGGCTACGGGACGCAGGCGCATATCCGGGCGCTTTTGGAGTACGGACCCTGCCCGATCCACAGGAAGACATTTATTAAAAAATGGGCCGCGGAGTGAAGTCTTTGGAACCCGCGAAATCTTTTTCACCCCATTTGAAAAGGACGGGAGGACCCGCGTGGAGAACAGGAGGGCTACGGGCAGCCGCTATGAAGAGGAAGCGGCTGCTTTTTTGCAGAAGCAGGGTCTTCAGATTCTGGAAAAAAATTACCGGGACCGGTACGGGGAGATCGATCTGATCGCCAAAGACGGCCGGTACCTGGTATTCGTGGAAGTCAAGTACCGCAGCGGTCCGCAAAAGGGCTACCCGGAGGAAGCCGTCGGCAGCCGCAAGCGCGCGCGGATACGCCGTGCCGCCGAATACTACCTGTATTCCCGGCGCTGCGGCGAGGATATTCCCTGCCGTTTCGACGTGGTGGCGATTCTGGGACGGGAACTGCGCTGGATACGCGACGCGTTCTGAGCGGTGGGAACGAAAGATTTTGCCGGCGCCGGAACGGAGATTTTGCCGGGAGAAAGGATAGGCGCATTCTGTATG
>CAZPGD010000028.1:2263-11228 GCA_964585865.1 uncultured Hungatella sp.
AGGCGCATTCTGTATGGATAACGGAAACGGCCCGATCCCCTGGAAGCGCCGGGGCGGGGAGCCGGTACTGCATACGGTCCGGAAAGCGGGGGTCCCCTTCCTGTCTTTTCCGATTCTGGAAGAAACCGGAATGGTCATTCACGGTTTTTCCACCAGACTTGGCGGCGTCAGCGAAGGACCGTTCGCAACGATGAATTTCACATCCGCCCGCGGGGACGATCCGGAGAGAGTGCGGGAGAATTTCAGACGGATGGCCGCGGCGCTGGGTGTGGATCGGGAACGCATGGTCCTGTCCTTCCAGACCCACACGACGAATGTGCGGAGAGTTACGGAGGAGGACGCGGGCAAGGGCGTGACGAAAGAGCGCGACTACCGGGACGTGGACGGCCTGATCACGGACGTACCCGGGGTCACGCTGGTGACGCTGTTCGCGGACTGCGTGCCGCTTTACATTCTGGATCCCGTGCACCGCGCCATCGGACTGAGCCATTCCGGCTGGAGAGGAACCGCGGCGAGAATGGGAAGCGTGACGCTGCGCGCCATGAAGGAAGCCTATGGAACCGAACCGGAGGATGTGATCTGCTGCATCGGTCCCAGCATCTGCCTGGACTGTTATGAAGTGGGAGAAGAGGTGGCGGGAGTTTTCCGCCGGGAATTTGACCGGGCGTTCTGGCCGCTTCTGTACGATGAGAAGGGGAACGGGAAATACCGGCTGGATCTTTGGAAGGCCAATGAGATTGTGTTCCGGGAAGCCGGCGTCCGGCCCGAACGGATCCGCACGACGGATATCTGCACCCGCTGCAATTCCGACTACCTGTTTTCGCACAGGGTCATGGGAAATATCCGCGGGAACCTGGCGGCGTTTCTGGCGCTTGCGGAACCCGCGTAGAGATGTATCCGCGCTTGCAGGACTCCGTGCAGAGACGTACCCGGTGATAACGGACTCCGCTCAGAGACATACCCGACGCTTGCGGCCCCTGCGTAGAGACGTACCCGGCGCTTGCGAGCCCCGGTTCGCACTTTCAGCGGATAAACTGGAAATATTCGTACCCGTCCGCCCGGCGCCGCTGGACCAGTTTCTGGATGCGCTCGGTCTGCGACAGGGCTCTGCCGATGGTGACGTCGTGGTTAAGGCAGTTGATGATGGCGGCCAGGTATTTGCTCATGTCGGCTTCCAGGTACCATTCCCTCGTCAGCAGTTCCGGGGGACGGTAGTTGAGATTCGTGGTAATGACGCAGTCGATATAGCCGCGCCGGTAGAATTCGTCAAACTTTTCGAGCCCGCCGGTGAAGAGGCCGAAGGTGCAGCAGATAATGACCTTGCCGGCCCGGCGCTCCTTCAGTTCCTTGGCCGTGTCCAGCATACTCTCGCCGGAGGAGATCATATCGTCAATGATCAGCACGGTCTTGCCGGCGACGGAAGAACCGAGAAACTCGTGCGCCACGATGGGATTGCGGCCGTCCACGACGCGGGAATAGTCGCGGCGCTTGTAGAACATGCCCATATCCACGCTCAAATTGTTGGCGAGATAGACGGCGCGGTTCATGGCGCCCTCGTCGGGGCTGATGACCATGAAATGGTCCTTGTCGATTTGCAGATCCGGGTCGTGTTCAAAAAGTGTGGTCATGAACTGATAGGTGGACATGAAACTGTCGAACCCGCTTAACGGGATGGCGTTCTGCACCCGGGGATCGTGCGCGTCAAAGGTAATAATATCGGAGACGCCCATTTTCACCAGTTCTTCCAACGCCATGGCGCAGTCCAGAGACTCCCGCTCGCTGCGTTTATGCTGCCGTCCCTCATAGAGGAAAGGCATGATCACGCTGACCCGGCGGGCCGTGGAAGCGCAGGCGCCGATTACGCGCTTTAAATTCTGGAAATGATCGTCCGGGGACATGTGGTTGAGATAACCATTCATCGAATAGGTGAGACTGTAATTCGTGACGTCGGCCATTACGAATACGTCGGCGCCGCGCACGGATTCATTTACAACCGCTTTGGCCTCTCCGGTGCCGAAACGGGGACAGGTAAAATCGAGCAGGTAGGAATCCACGTCGTAACCGCGGTAATTCAGATCCTCCTTCCGCCGCTTGAGTTCCTCCATATCGCGCCTGCGATAGGATACAATATGATCGTTGACGAGTGCCGCCAACTCCTTGCAGCTGTCAAGCGCGGCCAGCTTTAACGGGGCCACGGGAAGGGATTGATAAAACGCGTATGTGTCGGACATCGGGGATCCTCCATCGTTTTGTGCCGTGTTCATGCGGCGTTCCGACTGTATTTTACTATGATGCGCGGACAGCGTCAATAGAAAATTGCGTGTATTCGAAAAAAACGGCCGGCCCGCCGCGGTCAGCCGCACGGAAAGGAAGCTATGAAGAAACGCGGACATCTGATACGGGCGGTAGAACCCGGCTCCATTGCTGACGAACTGGGCCTGCAGCCGGGGGACCGTCTTCTGTCCATCGACGGCCACGACCCCGAGGACATTTTTGATTACGAATACGAACTGGCGAACCGGTCGGTCGTGGCGGAAGTGCTGCGGGCCGACGGGGAGGAATGGGAACTGGATATCGAAAACGATTACCGGGACCTGGGTCTGACGTTTGAAAACGGCCTGATGAGCGAGTACCGCTCCTGCACCAACAAATGCGTTTTCTGCTTCATTGACCAGATGCCGCCGGGGATGCGCGGGACCCTCTATTTTAAGGACGACGATTCCCGCCTTTCTTTTTTGCAGGGCAATTACGTCACCCTGACCAATATGAAGGAAAAGGACATTGACCGGATCATCCGGCTCAAACTGGCCCCGATCAATATTTCCGTCCACACGACCAACCCCGGTTTGCGCTGCCGGATGCTTCGCAACCGTTTCGCCGGGAAGACGCTCCGCTATCTGGATCGTCTCTACGGGGCCGGCACGCCGATGAACGGGCAGATTGTCCTCTGCAGGGGCTTAAACGACGGGGACGAACTGGAACGGACCATCCGCGATTTAAGCCGCTACATTCCCTGTATGGAAAGCGTTTCCGTCGTGCCCGCGGGGCTGACCCGCTACCGGGAGGGCCTGTACCCCTTAGAGCCGCTGACGGCCGTCGACGCGAAACGGGCAGTCGGCCAGGTGGAACGGTGGCAGGAGACGCTTTTCCGAGAGCACGGCACCCATTTCGTCCATGCCAGCGACGAACTGTATATTCTGGCCGGGCTGCCCCTGCCGGAGGCGGAACGCTACGACGGGTACCCGCAGCTGGAAAACGGCGTGGGGATGGTGCGGCTCATGACGGAGGAGGTAACGGAAGCGCTTATGGAACTGGAAGGGGACGGGGAGGCGGACGAACTGTCCGTCGCCACGGGCCTGCTGGCCGCGGGGTACCTTGAGGATTTCCTGCGCCGTATCCGGGAAAAATTTCCGCGCCGCACCGTCCATCTTTATCCCGTGCGGAATGATTTCTTCGGGGAAATGATCACGGTGGCCGGCCTTGTCACCGGCCGTGACCTGATCCGGCAGCTGAAAGGGAAAGTCCTCGGGTCCCGGCTCCTTTTGCCGGAGTGCATGTTCCGCAGCGGCGAGGAGGTGTTTCTGGACGATGTGACGAGGGCGGAGGCAGAAACCGCTTTACAAGTACCGGTGAATATTGTAAAATCAAGCGGACAGGCATTCGTAAACGCGGTTCTGGGACGGACGGGGAGCGGAGTGCCCGATTATAACGGATACGAGCAGCCGAGGGGGCAGGCGGCGGATCATTTTAGCGGCACAGGCGGCTGACGCCTGAACGGCATGAGTGGCGGACACCTAAGCAGCACGGGCGGCGGACATTTTGGCAGCATGAGTGACGGACACTTGAGCAGTACGGACGGCGGCATTCTGGCGGCATGAGAGCCGGACACTTTTGGCGGCACGAACGCCGGCGCTTTTGACGGCAAAACGGCGGACACAAACATTTCAGACAGCATGTACAGGTAGGAGAAAGGATTTATGAGCAAACCCATCGTGGCCATCGTGGGGCGTCCCAATGTCGGCAAATCCACCCTTTTTAACGCGCTGGCGGGGGATTCCATCGCCATCGTGAAGGACACGCCCGGCGTGACCAGGGACCGGATCTACGCGGACTGCACGTGGCTGGACCGGAACTATACCCTGATCGACACGGGCGGCATCGAGCCGGAAAGCAGGGATGTCATTCTCTCGCAAATGCGGGAGCAGGCGGAAATCGCCATTGACACGGCGGACGTGATTATTTTTATCGTGGACGTCCGTCAGGGACTTATGGAAGCGGATTACCAGGTGGCGGACATCCTGCGCAGGGCCAGAAAGCCGGTGGTGCTCTGCGTGAACAAGGTAGACAGCTTCCAAAAATTCGGCAGCGACGTCTATGAATTTTACAATCTCGGTCTCGGCGATCCGGTTCCCGTTTCGGCGGCGTCCATGCTGGGGCTGGGGGAACTGCTGGATGAAGTGACGAAGCATTTTCCTGCGGGCGGCCCGCAGGAGGAGGACGACGACCGTCCGCGCGTGGCCATTATCGGCAAGCCGAACGTGGGCAAATCCTCGTTAATCAATAAACTGGCGGGAGAGAACCGGATGATCGTTTCGGATATCGCCGGCACCACCCGGGACGCGGTGGACACCCGCATCGTGCATAACCGCACGGAGTACATTTTCATCGACACCGCCGGGCTGCGGCGGAAGAGCCGCGTGAAGGAGGATCTGGAACGTTACAGCATTATCCGCGCCGTGGCCGCCGTGGAGCGGGCGGACGTGGCGGTAGTGGTGATCGACGCGAAAGAAGGCGTGACCGAGCAGGACGCGAAGATCGCCGGGATTGCCCACGAGTGGGGCAAGGGCGTCATTGTGGCCGTGAACAAATGGGACGCCATCGAGAAAACGGACAAAACCGTCAACGAGTTCAGCAGCCGGATCCGGAACACGCTGTCTTTCATGCCGTACGCGGAACTGGTCTTTCTGTCGGCGCTTACGGGGCAGCGGATCGGGAAGCTATTTGACACCATTGACGCGGTCCGCCAGAACCAGAACCTGCGGATCGCGACCGGTGTTCTGAATGAAATCATTGCCGAGGCCACTGCCATGAAGCAGCCTCCGTCCGATAAGGGAAAACGTCTGAAGATTTTCTACGCGACGCAGGCGGCGGTCAAACCGCCGACCTTTGTGCTGTTCGTCAACGACAGGGAACTGATGCATTTTTCCTATCAGCGGTACCTGGAGAACTGCCTGCGGGAGGCGTTCGGGTTCCGGGGAACTTCCCTGCGCTTTAAGATCAGGGAAAGATCGGGAAAGGAGGCGTGAGGAGGTGGAACGGATCCTTTGTCTGGCGGTCGGGTACCTGTTCGGGCTTTTCCAGACCGGATATTTCTATACCAAGGCCCACCATGTGGATATCCGCAGCGTGGGAAGCGGCAACTCCGGCAGCACCAATGTGCTGCGGACCATGGGGGCGAAGGCGGGACTGATCGTGTTCCTTGGGGACGTGCTCAAAACGGTGATCCCCTGCGTGGCCGTGCGTATTCTGTTCGCGGACCGGCCGGAAATCGCCAGGCTTCTGGTGCTCTATACGGGCTTCGGAACGATTCTGGGGCATAATTATCCGTTTTTTCTGCATTTTAAAGGAGGAAAGGGAATCGCCTGCACGGCCGGGCTGCTGGTGGCCATGGACTGGCGGGCGATGCTGATCTGCCTGACGGTCTTTATTGTCGTCGTGGCGGTTACGAGGTTCGTATCCCTCGGCTCCCTGGTGGTTGTTACCGTCTTCCCGGTGTGCATGATCGTGTTCGGGAGCAGGGGGTATTACGGGCTGGATCCGGCCCTTCTGCCGGAGTTTTACCTTCTTTCGCTCTGCCTGACGGCCATGGCCTTCTGGCGGCACCGATCCAATATCGTCCGCCTGCTCCGCGGGGAGGAGAGCAAAATCGTACTGAAAAAAACGGACTGACGCGGGTCTGCTGCGCGGCCTTTTCGGGGCAACTTCGGGCCTGCCGGCGGCCTTTTCGGGACAGTTTCGGGGCCGCCGCGCGGTCTTCCGGGGACAGTTTCGGGTCTGCCGGCTGCCGTTTTAAAAGGCCGGGACGCGCGCTGCGGTTTTAAAATGCCGGGACGCGGCCGCATTCCCGGGCTGTTCCGTGCTTGCGCGGCCGTTTCAGATAGGCCGGAACGCGGCCACCCTTCGGGGATAGCCGCGCCATGTTTCCGTGCCTGCGCGGCCGCGTTTTAAGCCACATTTCCGTTGACAATTCGCCGCAGCGGATTTATAATGTGGTGTTGCCGGAGGCAAAGGTTCGAATCCATGGCGTGTTTACATGCCGGCGGATGAAAAACTCAATGACCCGGCTTGGCATGAGGAAGAAATGGGGCGGGTTGTCCCCACGGATCCCGAATGGCGGGCAGGATTGAGGGAGTGCGAAGCACGGAACAATCCGTCCCGCATTAACAAAATGTATTTTTATGAGGAGGAAACATTATGAAAAGAGCATTCAGTCTGGGCCTGGCAGTAGTCTTGGCCGCTTCCCTGACCGCCTGCGGCGGATCGGGAAGTTCCGATTCTTCATCGTCTACCACGGCGGGGACGACCGCGGCGGCGGAAACAACGGCTGCGGGGACGACCGCGGCGGAAACGACGGCAGCTGCCGAGACAACCGCGGCGGAGACGACAACGGCGGCGGCGGAAACGACAGCGGCAGCCGGCGGCGCGGGCGGCACCTTTAAGATTGGCGTGATCGGGCCGTACACCGGAGCGGCCGCGGCTTACGGGCTGGGCGTCCGCAACGCGGTGGAACTGGCGGTCAAGGAAGTCAACGAGGCCGGCGGCGCGGGCGGCTACGAGATTGAGGTGAACGCGCAGGACGACGAGCACGATCCGCAGAAATCCGTCAACGCTTACAATACGCTGAAAGACTGGGGCGTACAGATGATTATCGGATCCGTGACATCGGCTCCCTGCATCGCGGTCGCCGCGGAAACGGAGATCGACAATATGTTCCAGATCACCCCGTCCGGCTCCGCGGCTGAGTGCGTGGCTCCCGCAAACGTGTTCCGCGTCTGCTTCGCCGACCCGGATCAGGGCGCCGTGGCCGCGCAGTACATTGCCGAGCATAATCTGGCGACCGACATCGCCATCATTTATGACAGTTCCACCGAGTATTCCACCGGCATCCGCGAAGCGTTCGTGGCCGAGGCGGCCAACCGCGGTCTGAACATCGTGGCGGACGAGGCGTTCACGGCCGACAACGCGACCGATTTCTCCGTACAGCTGACCAAGGCGAAAGACGCCGGCGCGACGCTGGTGTTCTGCCCCTTCTATTATCAGGAGGCGTCCATCGTGCTCAGCCAGGCCGACGCCATGGGCTATGATCCGATTTTCTTCGGCGTGGACGGCATGGATGGCATTTTGGGAGTGGAGAATTTCGATACCAGCCTGGCCGAGGGCGTCATGCTGCTGACCCCGTTCTCCGCGACCGAGGAATCCAGCAAGGATTTCACCGAAGCCTATGAGGCCGCTTACGGCGAGACGCCCAACCAGTTCGCCGCCGACGCGTACGACGCGGTATATGCCATCAAAGCGGCCATCGAGCAGGGCGGCGTTACGCCGGATATGAGCGTTTCGGATATCTGCGAGGCGATGAAGACCGCCATGACGGAGATCACGATTGACGGACTGACCGGCGACGGCATGACTTGGAACGCCGCGGGCGAGCCCAACAAGTCCCCGAAAGCCGCGAAGATCGTGAACGGTGTATATGAGATGCAGTGAGAATCGCCGCGCGCAGAACTCATGACAAAGATGGATCCGAAGAGGGGTCGTCCGCCAGCCGGGCGGCCCTTTTTACGCGGTAAAACTTCTTGCGCGCCGGCTCCGGTTATGGTATAGTTGTAACGATTCGGACGATAACTCGTACGAAAAAAAGGAAAACGGCAAGAGGAAAGCTTTAAAAGCGGCAAGAGGAAAGCAGCAAAAGCGACAAATGGAAAACTTCAAAAGCAATAAAGGGAAAGCAGAAGAAGCGGCCAAGGCAAAGCAATAAAAGCAACAAAGGGAAAGCAGCGGAAGGAAAACAGCAAGAAGAAAGCTGCGAAAAGTAACAAAAAGAAAGAAATAAAAGCAATGCAGCAAAAGCAAAACAATAAGAGCAAAGCAACAAAAGGAAAACGATAAGGGGAAAAACGACAAGAGGAAAAGAAGAGGAGAGAGCATCATGAGTTTTCTGTCTTATTTCATCAGCGGCGTCAGCCTCGGATCCGTGTACGCCATTATCGCCCTGGGCTATACCATGGTCTACGGGATCGCCAGGATGCTGAATTTCGCGCACGGGGACGTAATCATGGTAGGCGCGTTCGCGGTTTTCACCGCCGTCAGCACGCTGGGCCTGCCGCCTCTGGCGGGCATCCTGATCGCGGTGGTAATCTGTACGGTTCTCGGCATCACCATCGAGCGCGTGGCGTACCGGCCGCTGCGGGAAGCGTCCTCGCTGGCCGTGCTGATCACGGCCATCGGCGTCAGCTATCTGCTGCAGAATATCGCCCTGCTTATTTTCGGCTCCAATTCCCATCAGTTCACTTCGGTGGTCAGCCTGCCGAACGTAAGTCTGGCGGGCGGAAAGCTTATCATCTCCTCCACGGCCATCGTGACGATTGTCACCTGTATCGTGATCATGATCGCCCTGATGACATTTATCAACAAGACCCGCATCGGGCAGGCCATGCTGGCGGTTTCGGAGGACCGCGGCGCGGCCTCGCTGATGGGCATTGACGTGAATAAAACCATTGCCGTGACCTTCGCGATCGGTTCGGCGCTGGCCGCCATCGCGGGGGCTCTGCTCTGCTCCGCCTATCCCTCCCTGACACCCTATACCGGCTCCATGCCGGGCATCAAGGCGTTCACGGCGGCCGTGTTCGGCGGAATCGGCTCGATCCCCGGCGCGCTGATCGGCGGGATCGTTCTGGGCGTTATCGAG
>CAZPGD010000029.1:0-4437 GCA_964585865.1 uncultured Hungatella sp.
CATAGAAGACCTACTGCTGAACAACTATTTACAGAAAAACTTTCATACTCTCCGAGAGGGATAATCATCAATATCTACTGCCAGCGCTTTTCTTTCCCTCATATATGTTTGCCTTTCTGCCTATCTTGGCCCTAAAAATTTATCTCCATTGAGATGTATCATATGCTCCGGCATTTCTGCAATCCATACTTCTGTCTCCCAGGCCAATGCTTCCGAAAATTTTTTATAAGTCTTAAAATCCGGAAATGCCGTAACAAAAATCTTTCCTGCCGTAACTCCCTTTGTCATTTCCGTAATCTCAAGAATTCGCTTTGGATCCATTGGTCCCACGGAAGTAACCGATTCCACAAAATAGATCCAGTTCTTATCTGCCCGATACAGAATGACATCCGGCATCTTATCATGTAAGGTGATTTCAAACCCCAATTCCATCAGCTTATCGACGTTTTTTACCAAATCTTTTTCTGTCGTATCACCCACATACAGACACTCCGAATCTGGCGCGAATCTTGGCGCAAATTCCTCAATAATTGCTTTCTGCAGTTCATTGTGTTTTCCCGCTGAAAATTTAAAATCCGCCCCGTTAATCTTCACCGGCATCATTGACATTTTCTTTTTAGAAGCATAAATATCAATTAGCTTATCATGGTACATAAGGAAACGATTCAACGATTTCTGCCATTCCGCGGATTGAAACGTTTTCAACATTTTCAATGTTTCTTCCGTAAGCCGGTATCGATAGTTGGGGCTGTTCGTTGCCATTCCGTTATCCTCTGCCAAAGAAGCGGTACGGAATCCATGTAACGCCTGCTTACGAAACGCTTCCCGACTGTTTTCCGCATAGGCAGTCCCATAAAAAGTATTGGAAAACTGAATGATGTCATGGATACGAATCCACTTGTTACTCGCTTCTTTCCATGACATATCCGGCTTCATATCCGCCATTGCCAACAGTACATAACAACATATATCTGCCTGCTGTGCTTTTGGCATTCCCACCATTTTCAAAAAATCCCGTGCTTCTTCAACTTTAACCACAATATCCCTCCAAAATCAAATTACAGTTTCTCTCCGACAAATCTTTTGATTTCATTAACTTCCTTCCCATTTCCTGTATAGTCTCCATATCCGGCACAGGCATGGAATTGACTTCCGTAGAGTTTACCTGGGTTGAGCCGTTCAGAATCCGGTAATACTCATCATATAATGTTGAATTAAAAAGTACATACAAACCATATACCAGGCACTCTGACATTTCTCCCAAAAGTCCGTCAATAAAATTGATTTTATTCTGCGTGCTGATTTTCGCATACTGCGGATAATTCTTCGCCAAATAAATCCCGCATTGTAATCTCCGCGGTTCTTCTTTTGCCGTAAATCTCTTTACAAACAAATAGTTTTTGTTATCTTGCATAAGCCCGCGCTGATCGGTTACCACATACTCATGCTCTTTCCGAATAGGGAACTGCACCTTACCTTGTTTTATATGCTGCGAATAAAATAAAGGAATTGCACCTTCCTCTTCCTCATCACGAAGAATATCCCGGTTCCTGAAATCTACGGTTAATCCCGTTTTCATTTTCACACCAATTTCAGGCAGCGTCTGATTAAACTTATGCAGCCGTTTCAATACCGTTACTTCCTCATCGTCTGTTACCAGATACACATAGTAATCTTCACCGGATACAACAAGATCATATGGAACAGTCAGGAAAGTTAATTCATCGAAATCTCTGTTTGACTTAGAGGACGTAATTTTTACCTGTGCCGGAATTACATGCGTTTTCCGAACTTTTATAATCATGGTTTCCTGCAAGACATCTTCTTTGTCAAAAACTTTTTTCCGACTTACAAATAGGTGAATATGTTCCAGTTTCCCTTCTGTCAGAAAATACTGCCGGAACCGTTTGAAATAAGCTCCCGATGTCCATGAGCGGGGGATAATATAAACCATTTCTCCATCATTTTTTAAGTTAAAAAGCCCCATAGCCGCAAAAAGAAAGTACATATTCGGCGCACCATAACAAACCTCCGGCATAGCCGTTGCTTCCGGCGCATCTTTCGCTATTTTAATATACGGCGGCTTCCCGATTACGTAATCATATTTTATCGGATTGGGATTTCCGCCTATCATATGGTTAAAGTCTAAATACTGACTTGTGATGTAATTTTCTGTTTGAACATTATACTTAATTATTTTACTTGAATGATTTTTACAATACTCCAAATTATCTTTTAAAAGTCCCAGTACATGATCGTCATTTTCATAGCAGGTCAATTCTATTTCTCTTACTGTATCAAATTGCTCCAGCCATTCGATAAAAGCACATGACAATATGCCGGAACCCGCCCCGGCGTCCAAGACGGTTAAACTCTGCTTATTGACCGGTATTTCAAACAAATTTGCCATAAACCTTGCGGTTTCCATACTCGTAAAGAACTGCCCGTATTTTTTTCTTTCTTTCTTTGGCATATTATCTATATATAAATTCGTAAGTTCAATAATCTTTTCCAACATGTTATCTCACCCCGATATCCGCCTGTGTACATTCATTATATGTTATATCCGCTCTGATTTCAATGACTTCAGAACAAATCGCCGGGAAAGAATGCCGAGAATAGCCAATAAATGGCACACTGAAACAAACTGCTGCGAAGTAGCCTTTTCGGACAGGATTGATCTTGCGAAAAAGCCGCCGTAACGCCATAATTTGGAGACTTCCCTATGGACTTTATAAATTTAATGTGCTAAAATACAGGCACAATAACGTATCAAACCGGTGGGAGGTCGTATGAATAAGAAAATCAGGACGGAAGCGGTGGACGATTTATTTAAGGCGATCCTGACGCTGAGGGATACGGAGGAATGTTACGCGTTTTTCGAGGACGTGTGCACTGTCAATGAGCTCCGGTCCCTTTCCCAGCGCTATGAAGTGGCCAGAATGCTCAGGGAGAAGAGGACGTATCTGGATATTTCGGAGAAAACGGGAGCGTCTACGGCTACGATCAGCCGAGTGACCCGGGCCCTGAACTACGGAAATGACGGCTACGACATGGTTTACGACCGGTTATACAAGCAGGCGGACCCGCAGGAAAGCGGAAGCTGAGCGGGCGCAGACGGGCTCGCGTGAAAGCGGAAGCTGAGCGGGCGCAGCCGGCTCGTGTGAAAGCGGAAGCTGAGCGGGTAAGCGGGCTTGCGGGAAGGTGGAAGTGAGCAGGCAAGCGGCTTGCGGGAGAGCGGAAGTTAAGCGGGCAGCGAAACAGGCAGGTAGGCTTCGCGGGAGGGCCGAGGCCGAGCGGGCGCAGACGGACTTGCGTGAAGGCCGAAACTAAACAGGCGGGCGGGCCCGCGGAAAAGCTGCGGTCGGCCGCGGCAGGAGGGGGGAAAAGATTTATCAGGCATCTTTTTCCTGCGGCAGTTTGAGTTCGATTGTTCCCGGCGGTCTTTCGCAGGCAGCCGGTTCGAACAATTCGCAGGGTTCTATCTTCGTTTCTTTTTCGATTCCGGGGGATGCTCTTCGCGGATCTGGTCGATGAGCAGTTCCATCACCATTTTTTTCAAATAGACGTCGAAACCGAGTTCACAGATAAAGGCGAACAGCTGCAGGTACTCGCGTTCTTCCGGCTCCTGTTCCGGAAACATATCCTGGACATTCTGAAATTTGCGGATCAGATCTTCCTTCAGCCGCTTCATCTGCTCCTTCTCCAGGGAGAAAATCTGCTCATAGATGTCCTGCAGGGGCAGGTCGGAATCGTCCGTAAAATGTCCCTCGGTGATCGGGGCGAACAGCGTGGCGATATCGCTGAACGAGAGTATATTTTTAAAATAGTAGATATAGATCAGCAGCAGGATATGTTCGCGCGTATATTTCTTCTTGACGGGCGGGGGAAGAAGATGATTTTTCGCGTAGTTGTTGATCATGGTTTTCGTCAGCACCTTATCCTGCTCGTAGCGTTTCGATTTTTCCAGGTGCTCGTCCATAAAAGTTGTCACCTGATCCATGTAAAGCTGGATGTCCGGGATCTGATCCGGTTTGATATAGTCCAGGCTGTCCAGCCTTGCAAAGATTTCTCTTAACCGTTCACGATTGTCTTTCATGCTTTCTCCTTTCCTGTTTCTATGGTGCGCGGCACGGTAAGCGGGCCGCGTTGTGTTTGTATGTTTATGCTTCCGCGCTCCTTTCCGGCCGCTGCATGATTGCGGGAGCGTGGGGTATGAAGGAATCCGTGTGCTGCCGGGAGGCAGAATATTTTACCCTTGACATCATTATATAGTTTTGAAAACCATATGGCAAGAGTCAGTTTTACGAAATGGAACGGACCGTCTGAACGGTTGCAAATGGATTGTGCCGTCTTGCCTGCATGAAAAACACGCTGGACAATAATGCGGCAGCCTTCTGTTCGGAAGGACGCCGGACGGGCGTCCGGATTTCGTGC
>CAZPGD010000029.1:4447-7738 GCA_964585865.1 uncultured Hungatella sp.
GAAGGACGTACCGTTTCAACGAGTTCGGAGCCGCACGAAAGGACGTACCGGTTCAGCGAGTCCGGAGTCCGCACGAAAGGACGTACCGTTTCGGCGAGTCCGGAGCCGCACGGAAGGACGTACCGTTTCGGCGTGTCCGGAGTCCGCGTGAAAGGACGTACCGTTTCAGCGAGTCCGGAGTCCGCACGAAAGGACGTATCGGTTCAGCGCGTCCGGAGTCCGCGCGGAAGGACAGGCCGTCCCGACTATCCGGGCATTGTGAAATTTAGGAGGAATCCATTATGAATACAAAGGGGAATTCATCGTCGAGGGACATGACCACGGGAAATATTATCCTTCTGCTGGTTCGGTTTGCCATCCCGCTGCTTATCGGCAATCTGTTCCAGATGATGTATAATACGGTCGATTCGCTGGTGGTGGGGAATTTTGTGGGCAAGGAGGCGCTTGCGGCGGTAGGGTCCACCACCATGATCGTCAATATGCTGGTGTTCTTCTTTAACGGCGTGTCCGTCGGAGCCGGAGTGGTGATCAGCCGCTATTTCGGGGCGAAGGATTATGACCGTTTGCACGCGGCCGTGGAAACGACGATTTTTGTAACCTTTGTGTTCGGCGTGCTGTTTACGGGTATCGGTGTCCTGCTGGTACGGCCCATGCTGATCTTTATGTCCACGCCGGAGGATGTCATGGACGCGGCGACGGTCTATCTGCGGATCTATTTCACGGGGATTTTGGGTCTGCTGGTTTACAATATGGGGAGCGGGATCCTGCGGGCGGTGGGGGACACCAGACGGCCGCTTCTGTTTCTGATTTTCACCAGCGTGATAAACGCGGTGCTGGATTTGCTGTTCGTGATCGTGTTTCACGCCGGGATCGCGGGCGTGGCCTACGCGACGATTATCGCGCAGTTTATTTCGGCGGGCCTGATTCTGCTGCTTTTAAGCAGGACGAAAGACATTTACCGGCTGTCCTGGCGCGATTTGCGGTGCGACCGCCATATTCTGGGGCAGATTTTTACGATCGGCCTGCCGACGGGGATCCAGTCGGTTGTCACGGCGTTTTCCAATGTGTTCGTGCAGTCCTATATCAACAGTTTCGGTTCCGCGTGTATGGCGGGATGGAGCTGCTACAATAAGCTGGACACCTTTATCATGCTTCCCATGCAGAGCATGGCGCAGGCCGCGACGACCTTCGTGGGGCAGAATATGGGCGCCGGGAAACAGGACCGCGCGAACAGGGGGACCGTGCAGTCGCTGCTGCTTACGGTGAGCATTACGGCGGTAATCGCCACTTTTCTGTTTGTTTTCGCCGGGCCCGCGACCGGGATTTTTACAAATGATGAAGAAGTGATCCGCTACGGGGAAATGTTTTTGCGGACGAATGTTTATTTCCTGCTTTTTAACTGTGTCAATCATACGCTGGCGGGCGCGCTGCAGGGGCGCGGGGATTCCACCGGCCCGATGGTGATTATGCTGATGAATTTTGTGGCGGTGCGGCAGATCTATCTGTTTATCATGACGCGGTATATCAGCAATACGCCGCGGCTCGTGGGATTCAGCTATCCGGTCGGGTGGACGGCCTGCTGTATTGTGGAAGTGACGTATTTCTATCTGCGCTGGGGACGGAAGAAAAGCCGTGCCGCGCAGCAAGAGGGATAGGGAAAGCCGTGCCGCGCGGCAGGGGAGAGGGATAGAAAAAGAACAGGAAAAGGTGTGCCGCACGGCAGGGAAAAGAGTAGGAAAAGCCGTGCCGTACAGTGGGAAAAGAACAGGAAAAACCGTGCCGCGCGGCGGGGAAGAGGGACAGGAATAGCCTGCTACACGGCGGGCGAGGGGGCAGAGAAAGCCGTACCGCGCAGCGGGAAGAGGGATAGGAAAAGCCGTGCCGCGCGGCGGGCATGGGGACAGGGAAAGTCATGCCGCGCGGCGGGAAGAGGGATAGGAATAGCCTGCTGCACGGTGGGCGAGAGGACAGGGAAAGTCATGTCGCGCGGCGGGCGAGAGGGATAGAAAAACGGGAATACAGGATGGAAAATGCGCGGAAGCGGCGCCGCGGCTATCCCCGCGCGGAATGCGGGTACGCCGCGCCGCGGTTCAGCAGATCTTCCAGTGTCACGCCGTCGAAGAAATCGTTCACTGTGTCGTACAGTTTCGTCCACATGGGGAGCGTTTTGCATTGTTCCGCCCGCTCGCAGGGCTTCGCGCCGCGGCTGAGGCAGGCGACGGGGGCCAGATCGCCTTCGGCGAGCCGGAGAATATTTCCCACCGTATATTCTTCCGGCGCTTTGACCAGCCGGTAGCCGCCGCCCTTGCCGTGGACGCCCGCGACGAAGCCGGCCTTTACCAGAGACGGCATGATCCGCTCCATATATTTCTGGGAAATCCCCTGCCGCGCGGCCACTTCCTTCATGGGAATATAGCCGTCCCCCTGGTTTTCGGCCAGATCGAGCATGACCCGGAGCGCGTACCGCCCTCTCGTGGAAATCATCATAGAACGCTTTCCTTCCTTTTAATCCTCAAACATCGGCGTGGACAGGTAGCGGTCCCCCGTGTCCGGAAGCAGGGCCACGATGGTTTTGCCCGCGTTTTCCGGACGTTTCGCGAGTTCGACGGCCGCCCAGACGGCGGCGCCGGAGGAAATGCCTACCAGTATGCCCTCGCGTCTGCCGATCAGCTTGCCTGTCGCGAACGCCGCGTCATTTTCCACGGGAATGATTTCGTCATAAATGCCGGTGTTCAGGACTTCCGGGACGAAGCCCGCGCCGATGCCCTGGATCTTGTGCGACCCGGCGATCCCGGTGGAAAGCACCGCCGAGGAAGCCGGTTCAACGGCGACGATCTTCACGCCGGGCTTGCGGGATTTTAAATATTCTCCCACACCGGTGACGGTTCCGCCCGTTCCGACGCCCGCGACGAAAATATCCACGTTCCCGTCGGTATCCTCGTAGATCTCCGGGCCGGTTGTTTCGCGGTGGATCCGCGGGTTGGCGGGGTTGACAAACTGTCCGGGGATGAAACTGTCCGGGATCTCCGCCGCCAGTTCGTCCGCCTTTTCAATCGCGCCTTTCATTCCCTTCGCGCCTTCGGTCAGCACCAGTTCCGCGCCGTATGCTTTCATGATCTGCCGGCGCTCCACGGACATGGTCTCCGGCATGACGATGATGATACGGTAGCCCTTTGCCGCCGCGACGGACGCCAGCCCGATGCCGGTGTTGCCGCTGGTCGGTTCAATGATAACGGAACCGGGCTTTAAGAGCCCCCGCTCCTCGGCGTCGTCCACCATGGCCTTGGCGAT
>CAZPGD010000029.1:7748-11214 GCA_964585865.1 uncultured Hungatella sp.
TTGGCGATGCGGTCCTTGACGGAACCGGCCGGATTGAAATATTCCAGTTTTCCGAGAATTCTGGCCCGCAGTCCGAATTCCCGTTCAATATGGGTAAGTTCCAGCAGCGGTGTGCCGCCGATCAGTTCCGCCGCATTCTGATAGATTTTCATAATGGGTAGCGCTCCTTTCTTGATTGCCTCAAACCCGCGTCCGGGGCCGTTTTCGGTGGCCCCCGCGTGCGATTACCTACTGGGATGGTTGGTAGAATTGTAGCATTGAAACGCTTCCCTGTCAACGGGGTTTCCGAAAAACCGCCCGGATTGACACCGTCAAAGGACATTGGTATAATCAGAGACAGCGTTTCGATTGCAATTTCATCTTTTGTTCCGGGCAGGCAGATTATGCAGGGACGCCGGGAAATTTCATACATAGGAGGAATCTTGATTATGGGGGACAAGAAGGAAATCAGGCAGCAGTTCCTGACAGGGGAGAGAGCGCTGTTCCAGGGAAGGGATCTGAGGATTTTCGATACGATTTTTGACGACGGGGAGTCGCCTTTGAAGGAAAGCCGCGATATTGAGCTGTACGGCTGCATGTTCAAGTGGAAATATCCGCTCTGGTACGCCAAAAATCTGACGGTCAAAAACTGCACGTGGTTCGAAATGGGGCGGGCCGGCGTCTGGTACACGGACCATATCACGGTGGAGGATTCGTCGATCGAGGCGCCGAAGAATTTCCGCCGCTGCCATGATGTTACCCTGCGGAATGTTACCATGCCGAACGCCGCGGAAACGCTGTGGTCCTGCGACGGCGTGACGTTGGAGAACGTGACGGCGAAGGGCGATTATTTCGGCATGAACAGCAGCAATGTGACCGTCCGTGACTTTACCCTTTACGGCAATTATTCGTTTGACGGCGCGCGGAACGCGGAAATCCGCAACGCGAAGATGCTTTCCAAGGATTCGTTCTGGAACAGCGAGAATGTGACGGTTTGCGACTCCTTTATTTCCGGCGAGTATCTGGGCTGGAATTCCAGGAACCTGACGCTTGTGAACTGCACCGTGGAAAGCCTGCAGGGCATGTGCTATATTGACAATCTGGTGATGAAGAACTGCAAGCTGGTCAATACCACACTGGCGTTCGAGTATTCCACGGTGGACGCGGATATCAACAGCCGGATCGACAGCGTTTTCAATCCCTCCGGCGGCACCATCCGCGCGGAGCATATCGACAGCCTGATTATCGAAAAGGATAAGGTGGATCCGGAGAAAACGCGGATCATCTGCCGGGGCTGACGGGCGGCGGAGCGGCGCTATAATCATGGGAAAGTGCGGAAACAGCGATTGAAACAAAGGAGAGACTGTTTGTGAAATACGATTTTGACACGGTTATCGACCGCCGGCCCACCCATTGCCTGAAATGGGATGTGGCGGAAGGGGAACTGCCCATGTGGGTGGCGGATATGGATTTTGCGACGGCGCCGCGGGTGCGGCAGGCGATTGAGGAGCGGGCCGCCCATGGCATTTTCGGGTATCAGGACGTGCCGGAGGAATGGTACCGGGCCTACATGGACTGGTGGCGGAAACGGCACGGCCTGGTCATGGAAAAGGACTGGCTGATTTTCTGTACCGGCGTGGTTCCCGCCATTTCCTCCATCGTGCGGAAGCTGACCACTCCGGCGGAAAAAGTGCTGATCCAGACGCCGGTCTACAATATTTTCTTTAACTCGATTCTCAATAACGGGCGGCAGGTGCTGGAAAATCCCCTGCGGTACGACGGGAACGCGTATCAGATCGATTTCGCGGACCTGGAGGAGAAATTGTCCGACCCGCAGACGACCTTGATGATTCTCTGCAATCCCCACAACCCGACGGGGAAAATCTGGAGCCGCAAGGAACTGGCCCGGATCGGGGAGTTGTGCGCGAAATACCATGTGACGGTGATCTCCGACGAGATCCACTGCGACCTGACGGATCCGGGACGGGAATACGTTCCGTTCGCTTCCGTGTCGGAACGGTGCGGAGCGGTCAGCGTCACCTGCATGGCGCCCACGAAAGCTTTTAATCTGGCCGGTCTGCAGACGGCGGCGGTGGCCGTGCCCGATGAGACGCTGCGCCACAAAGTCTGGCGCGGCTTAAACACCGATGAGGTGGCGGAGCCCAACGCTTTTGCCGTGACGGCGGCGGTGGCGGCTTTTACGGAAGGGGAGGACTGGCTGAATGAACTGCGCGAGTATCTTTATCAGAATAAGCAGACGGTAAGGGAATTTGTGAAACGGGAAATTCCCCGCGTCCATGTAGTCCCCTCGGAAGCAACCTATCTGCTGTGGCTGGACTGCGGCAGGCTGTTGACAGGTTACGGCACTGAAAACGGGAACGGCGGCGGAACGCCGGACACCGCGGACAGAACGGCGAAAGCGGCCCCGGACGCCATGGATAAGGCAACGGGAGCGATCCCGGACGCCGCGGATAAGGCGGATAAAGCAATCCCGGACGCCGCGGCGCTGGCCCGCTTTATCCGTGAGAAAACCGGCCTGTATCTGTCGGAAGGCGGCCAGTTCGGGGGCAACGGGAACCGCTTCCTCCGCATGAATACGGCCTGTCCGAGAAAACTTCTCGAGGATGGGCTGCGGCGGCTTGGCGAGGCTTTGTCGGCGCTGCCGAATCCAGATGAACAGTAAAAAGGGTATGCACTCAGTTCAGCGCCTGCCAGCGCGGCCGGTTACGCGCCTGCCGATATGGCCGGCGCATGCTTCAGAAACTGGGGCGGCGGTGCGGTGTGAGAGGTTATGTGCTTTCCGATATGGCTGGCGCGTATGCTTCAGAAACCCGGGCGGCGGTGCGGTGCGAGAGGTTACGCGCCTGCTGATATGGCCGGCGCATGCTTCAGAAACTGGGGCGGCGGTGAGGTGTGAAAGGTTACGCGCCTGCCGTTGAGGCCGGCGCATCCTTCCGAAACCCGTGCGGCGGTGCGGTGTGAGAGGTTACGCGCCTGCCAGCGCGGCCAGCACCTCGCCGATATCCGCGTCGATGCAGATCGCCTGCCCGGAAATTTCCGGAGGGCAGACCGCTTCGCCGTAATTGACGCAGGCATAGATCGCCCGCGGATTTTGCGCCGTCATGCGCCAGAACGGATATTTGATAATTACCGGAGTGTTGCCGCCGACGCCCAGTTCCAGAAACAGTACGCGCCGTCCCTGCCTGCTATTCAAAAAGGTTTCGTACCGCCTTGCCGCGTCGTGCCAGCCGCCGTCCTCCACAAACGTATCGTCCGCACGGAGATTCATGCACATCGGGCTCCCGCATTTCGGGCAGTAGGGAATTAAATCGGCCGGGACCTTCATTTTCGGACAAAATCTTTCCGCGGCGTTTATCTCCGCACCCCGTTCATCTGTGGCAGATTTTACCGCGCGTTGTTCTTCCGAAACATATTTCCCCGCGCCTCGCTCTTCTGAAATGGTTCTCTCCGCGTCCCGCCCGTTTGC
>CAZPGD010000030.1:0-6690 GCA_964585865.1 uncultured Hungatella sp.
ACCGGGAAGCGGGCGAAGGATACGCGGACATTCTGGCGAAGTCGGAAGACGGGGAGACGGGCATCGTCATTGAGATGAAATACGCGGACGACGGGGAACTGGAAGACGCCTGCCGTGACGCCCTGGGGCAGATTGATGAAAGACGATATATGGACGCCTTCAAATACACCAGGGTGAAGACCGTAAGGAGATACGGGATCGGGTGCTATAAGAAAAGCTGCCGGGCGATGGCCGGCGGGTGACATTGTGCCGGACGAACCGCCCCGGGATCTGGAAGCCGCGGAAGAAGCGGGGCAGGTCAGATGCCCGGCGGATTCCGAATGGCGGGAAAGATTGCGGGAGTGCGAAGCACGGGGCGGAGCGATCATTTTAACGGGAGGATTGGTATGCATATCATTATCAACGGGAACCGTTCTAAGGGAACGATTAACCGGAACATCTACGGGCATTTTTCCGAACATCTGGGAAGATGTATCTACGGCGGGCTGTACGTCGGGGAAGGCTCCGACATCCCGAATGTCAACGGGATGCGGACGGACGCGGTGAACGCGCTGAAAGCGCTGGACATCCCCGTTTTGCGCTGGCCGGGCGGGTGTTTTGCCGACACGTACCACTGGCGGGACGGCATCGGCCCGAAATCCGGCCGCAGGACCATCGTCAACACGTACTGGGGCGGCGTGACCGAGGATAATTCCTTCGGCACCCACGAGTTTCTGGAGTTGTGCCGCCAGCTGGGGTGCGAACCCTATATTTCCGGCAACGTAGGTTCCGGCACGGTCGGGGAGTTCAGCGACTGGATCGAGTACTGCAACATGGGAGGTGTTTCCCCCATGGCGGAGGAGCGCCGGGCGAACGGTCGGCGGGAGCCGTGGCACGTCCGCTACTGGGGGATCGGCAACGAGGCATGGGGCTGCGGCGGCCATATGCGGCCGGAGTATTACGGCGATCTCTGCCGCCGGTACGCGACCTACATGCGCGATTATGACCGGGATCACCGGATCTTTAAGATCGCTTCCGGCGCCAACGCGGACGATTACCAATGGACCGAAACGGTGGCGGAGCGCGCCGGAAATTATATCGACGCCATGTCCCTGCATTATTATACGGTGCCCTCCGACGACTGGCAGCGGAAAGGCCCCGCGACCGGATTCACGAGGGAAGAGTATTTTGCCGTGCTGCGCAAGGCCCTGCGCATGAAGGAACTGATTGAAAACCACGCGCACCACATGCGCCTTGCCGCGCCGTCCGCCCGGCTGGGGCTGGCAGTGGACGAATGGGGGACCTGGTACGACGCGGAGCCGGAGACGGTCCCGGGGTTCCTCTATCAGCAGAACACGATGCGCGACGCCCTGGCGGCGGCCGTTCATCTGAATATTTTCAACGACCACTGCGATACGGTGGTGATGGCCAACATTGCCCAGACGGTCAATGTGCTGCAGGCCATGGTGCTGACGGAAGGGAACCGTATGGTCCTGACGCCCAGTTATCATGTATTCGCCATGTATAAGGGCCATCAGAACGCCCGGCAGCTGGAGACTTACGCGGAGATCGGGATGACGGGCACGGAAATCAATCCGGTGCCGCGTCTCCATGTGTCGGCCAGCCAGGCGGCGGACGGGAGCGTGCTTCTGACGGCGGCGAATTTAAGCGACCGCGAGGCCGCGCGAATCGATGTGCTGTGGTCCGGCATCGGGATCCGCGGCGGCGTGGAGGGGACGATCCTGACGGGAGCCGCGGGGGCGCACAATACGTTTGAAGAGCCGGAGGCGGTCAGGCCCCGGCCGGCGGAAGGGATCCGCGTGAAGAAGGACGGTTTCTCCGCCGTGCTCCCGGCCTGCAGCGTGACGGCGTTTCGCATAACGGAATGACGGGGGAGAACGGGCGCCCTCCCTGCCGCCGCTGTCTTTTGCGCGACATGGAGGAGCAGGAGAGTCTGTATCAGAGCGTATTGCGGCTGCGGCGGGCCATGACGGAGAAGGAGCGGGCGGTGGAAGGGGAGTATAAACGGCGCCTGGATATCTGCCGGGAATGCGCATTTTTGGACCGCGCCGTCTGTATGCAGTGCGGCTGCTACGCGGAGGTGCGCGCCTTGAAACGGGGAGCGCGTTGCCCGGTTGGGAGATGGTGAGGCGGGGGGAGACGCGGTGTTTCACGGCAGAAAGTGAGCGAAAAGCGCGTTTCCATGCGTGCAGACGGTGATCGGGGAGACGCATTGTTCCGCGACAGAGGGCGAACGGGGGCCGCGTTTTCCGGCGTGCAGATGGTGAGGGGAAATGCGCTTCCCTGCGTGCAAGTGGTGAGCGGAAGGGCCGCGGAGTTTTGCGGGAAACGCGCCGCGGCGGCTTTTGTATTTTCAAGGGAAGAGAAAGGAGAGAAGGCAGTATGGCACTGATTCAAATGATGGTTATGTCCGAGTCTCTGATGCGGACGGTTCCGGTCAATGTGATCCTGCCGGCGGACAAACGGCGGGCCCCCGGGGAGCCGGCCAGGGAGGAGAAACCGTTTCGGACGCTCTATCTGCTGCACGGCGTGACCGGCAGCAGTTTCGACTGGATCTGCGGGACAAGGATCAAGCGGCTGGCGGAAAATAATGATCTGGCGGTCGTGATGCCGTCCGGGGAGAACAGATTCTATGTGGATCAGGAAAAGGGGCATCATTATTTTGGAGAATTTATCGGCCGGGAACTGGTCGATCTGACCAGAAGGATGTTCCCCCTGTCCCGGAGGCGGGAGGATACGTTTATTGCCGGTCTTTCCATGGGCGGGTACGGCGCGGTTCGCAACGGCTTAAAGTACCACGGGAATTTCAGTCATGTCGCCGGGTTGTCCCCGGCCCTGATCACGGACGGGATCGACCGGCTGACCGACGGGGACATCAATTATCCCGAGAGCCGGTCCTACGCGGAAAGCGTTTTCGGGGATCTGAGCAAAGTGGAAGGGAGCGACAAGGACCCGAAATGGCTCGCGAAGCGGCTGGCGGAAGAAGCGGGCGGCGCGCCGGACGGCCGGGAGAAACTGCCGAAATTCTATCTGGCCTGCGGTCTTTCCGACGGCCTGCTTTCCAGAACAAGGGATATGCGCGACTTTCTGGAGGCGCTGGGCTATGATGTGACGTACGCGGAGACGCCGGGGGCCCATGACTGGGATTTCTGGGGCAGTCAGATCGAGAAGGTCATTGACTGGCTCCCGCCGGCAAAAGCGGCGCGGGCATGAACGCCGGGAAAGGGGAGCGGTTATGCAATATAAAATAGAGGGAGAAACGCTTCCGGTTGTGATCTGCTATCTGGAGGACGGGGAGAAAATGGTCACGGAGGGCGGCTCCATGAGCTGGATGTCGCCCAATATGAAGATGGAAACGTCAACGAACGGCGGTCTGGGCAAGGCATTCGGCAGGATGTTCGCGGGCGAGAACCTGTTCCAGAATATTTATACGGCGCAGGGCGGACAGGGAATGATCGCGTTCGCGTCCAGTTTCCCCGGGAAAATCATTCCGTTCGAAGTCGGGCCCGGCAGGGAAATGATCGTGCAGAAATCGGGCTTCCTTGCGTCGGAAGCCGGGGTGGATCTGTCGGTGTTTTTCCAGAAGAAGCTGGGCGCCGGATTCTTTGGCGGCGAGGGGTTCATCATGCAGAGGCTGTCCGGCCGGGGCATGGCGTTTCTGGAATTTGACGGACATATCGTGGAATACGAACTGCGGCCGGGACAGCAGATTCTGGTCGATACCGGATATCTGGCGGCCATGACCGGAACCTGCCGGATCGATATCCGGTCGGTCTCCGGCGTGAAGAACGTTTTGTTCGGAGGGGAAGGGCTGTTCCACACCGTGGTCACGGGACCGGGGCATATATGGCTGCAGACCATGCCGGTTTACGCTGTCGCCAATCAGCTGATCCCGTTTATGCCGACCTCGAATTCGAATAATTAGAGCGGACGGGAGCCGGGCGATGGTACAAAGAACGGTTGAGGAAATGGAGCGGGACGGGCGCGCGAAGCAAATCATTGATCTGCGGAGCGCGGAAGATTACGAAAAGGAAACGTATCCCGGGGCGGAAAACATTTTCTGGGAAGAATTTGACGAAAAGAAGGAACGGGTAGCGGCGGACAGGCCGGTCTACCTGTTCTGCCATACGGGGCAGAAAAGCGGCGAGATCGCGGAACGGCTCGCGGGCGAAGGCTATGAGTGCTTCAGCATTGACGGCGGCTGGCGTTCCCTTCTGCGGCGGAAACTGGAACGGATGACGGAAGAGGAGACGGAATCGGCGGCCCGGCGGGCGGAGCGCAGCATTATCAAGACGTTCCGCAAGGAAATCTGGCGGAAATTCACCAGAGCCGTCAATGAATACGAACTGATCCGGGACGGGGACCGGATTGCCGTCTGCATTTCGGGCGGCAAGGATTCCATGCTGATGGCGAAGCTGTTCCAGGAACTTTTGCGCCATGGGAAACAGAATTTCGAGCCGGTATTTCTGGTGATGGATCCCGGCTATAATGAATGGAATTACAAGAGAATTCTGGATAACGCGAAACTGCTGGACATCCCGCTTACGGTTTTTCAGTCGGAAATATTCGATATTGTCGCGGGAGAGGGGGATTCTCCCTGCTATCTCTGCGCCAGGATGCGGCGCGGCCATCTTTACGCGAAAGCGCGGGAACTGGGGTGCAATAAGATCGCGCTGGGGCACCATTATGACGACGTGATCGAGACGATTCTCATGGGTATGCTTTACGGCGGTCAGATCCAGACCATGATGCCGAAGCTGCACAGCACGAATTTCGAGGGAATGCAGCTGATCCGCCCCCTTTACCTGATCCGCGAGGCGGACATTATTCGCTGGGCGGATGAGAATCAGCTGCATTTCATCCAATGCGCCTGCCGTTTTACGGAGAACTGCGCTTCCTGCGGGGGCACGGAGAAAGGGTCCAAGCGGGCGGAGGTGAAGCGGCTGATTCATGAACTGGCGCAGAAGGATCCGATCATTGAGAAAAATATTTTCCGGAGCGTGGAAAATGTGACGCTGGATACCGTGATTGCCTATAAGAAAAAGGGCGTGCGGCACCATTTTCTGGACGATTATGACGCGGAACCGGCGGCGTGCCGGCAGGAGGCGCCGGGGGAGCCGGATTAAAATTGACAAGAAATTTGAAAAGGCGTATGATAGTAGTGGCGGGAGAGGGAAAGGGAGCGACTGTGTTATGGAAATGAAGGAGGGAAGAGATGTTTTGTCCAAAGTGCGGAAGTAAAAATGAGGACGGGTACCGGTTCTGTTCCACATGCGGGGCGAAGCTGCCGGAACTGCGTCCGGTTCCCGGGGCGGCCGGACGTCCGCCGGCGGGACCGGGGAAACCGGGGGCCGCGGCGGGGCCGGAAAGGCCGGGAGTAGAGCCGGGAGCCGCGGCAGGGCCGGGAGAGCCGGGATCCGCGGTCGGTCCGGAAAAGGCAAGGCGTAGGCCGGAACCGGAAAAGCCGGGAGCCGCGGTAGGCCCGGAGAAACCGGGAGTAGAACCGGGAGCGGAGAAGCCGGAACCTGTGCATGGGTCGCCGGCGGGACCGGGGAAACCGTTGCCGGCATCGGGGCCGGCAGAAGGCCGGGAGAAGCCGAAACCAGCGGCAGGGCCGGGAGAGCCGGGCCCCACGCTAAGACCGGAAGGACCGGAATCCGCGGTCGGCCCGGAAAAGGCAGGGCCTGCGCCGGGGCCGGCAGCCGGATCGGCAGAGACTTCATATACGTCGGGGCCTTCGGCCGGGGCGGCAGAGACTTCATACACGTCAGGGCCTTCAGCCGGAACTGCGGAGACAGCGTACACGTCAGGGCCGGCCACCGGAACTGCGGAGACAGCGTACACATCGGGGCCGGCAGCCGGATCGGCAGAGACTTCATATACGTCGGGGCCTTCGACCGGGGCGGCGGAGACAGCGTATACGTCGGGGCCGGCCACCGGACCGGCGGGAACGGCATCCGCGCCGAAGGAGACGCCTCCGGTATATGGGCCGGGCGCGGGATACGGCGGAGGACAGACCCCGCCGCCACCGGAGCCGTCGGTGAAACTGGATGATCTGGTCAAGATCGGCGCGCTTATTGCCGCGGCTCTTTACCTGATCCGGTTCCTTACGTCGATCCCGAGGGTTTTCGGCGGATTGAGAGGGATATACGCAGGGTATTACAGGCTGCTGAGCGCGGAAGGTCTTCTGATGACGCTTCTGACAATGCTGTCCTACGCGATATTTGCTTATATCTTGTTTGTGTTTGCTCTGGGAAGAAAGAAAGAAAATTCGGAAGTTTTGTATTTGGGCGTAGTGGTGGCCGCCGTTATCCGGATCGCGGTTGCCGTACTCTCGTTCGTACTGCGGTTTGCGGTCTGTTTGGTTTCGGGCGTCCGGTATAGTTTGGGTTCCGGTATTCTGTCGCTGTTTTGGCCAACGGTATTCGCGCTGTTTATTGCGGGGGTACTGTACGCGGTGTTCCTTAAAGTCTCCGGACAGAAATTCCTGTTTGGCAGATCGTCAGAGGAGTTGACCGCGCTGTTTAATCAGCTGGTGCCGGCGATTATGGACGGGACGAAGAGTATTCTGGAGAAATTCGGAAAAGCGAATACAGCGGAAGGCGCTCCGTCCGCGGGTGCCGGCGGGACTGGCGGATACGCGGGCACTGCCGGAGCCGGCGGGGCTGCCGGATACGCAGGTGCCGGCGG
>CAZPGD010000030.1:6790-11179 GCA_964585865.1 uncultured Hungatella sp.
GCTGCCGGAACTGGCGGGGCTGCCGGGCCGAATACGCAGGCCGGCAATCCGGCATCCGGGACTGCTTCCGGTACAGGCACCGCCGGAGCCGCACCGATTCTTCTCAAAACGAACAGAAGCCTGCTGGTGTACATACTGCTTAACTTTGTTACATGCGGGATCTATTCCTTCTATTTCATATATGATATCGCGAAGGATATTAACGAAATCTGCCGGGAAGACGGGAAACAAACGAGGGGACTTCTCGCGTATATCGGATTTTCCATCATAACCTGCGGCATTTACGGTATTGTATGGGAGTATGGTTTCGCGCAGCGTCTTTACGATAACGCGCCCCGGTACGGCCGGCAGTTCAGTGAAACCGGCGTTACCGTTATCCTGTGGGTGCTTTTGGGATCCTGCCTCTGCGGGATCGGTCCGTTTGTGGCAATGTACATTATGATCAAGAATCTGAACGAGCTGGCGAAAGCGTATAATGAGAGAAAGATTAATGAATATTCTGCGCGGTAAGTTATCAGAGAGTCAGATCGGCGATATCAAATGCGCCGCCGTACTCCTGATTTGCTGTGTCGTTCCGGGAAGGATGGGCGTTTCGTGTCCCATCCTTCTTTTAACAGGCGTTTCGTGCGCGGGCTGCGGAATGACCCGGGCGCTGCTTGCCATGCTGCGGCTGGATTTTAAAGAGGCGTTTTACTGTCATCCGTTATTCTGGCTGGTGATCCCGGCCGCGCTTGTGCTGTTTTACAGGGAGCGTATTCCCAAAAAAGTGTTTGACAGCCTGGCGGCGGCCGTATGTTTTCTGTTTCTGGCTGTTTACGCGGCGCGGCTTTTTTTGCCCGGCGACATCGTCCGGTTCCGCCCGGAGGAAGGGCTGATCTGGCGCGCCGTCCGTTTTTTGTGGGGACGGATAAAGGCAGCATAAAGAAAGTTGTTTTTCCGGCGTGAAAAAGGACGCGAGAAAGGATTGTGCGGATGAAGAATGGAAGCAGGCTGGGAATAATCGGGGCAGCCGCGGCGCTGGCGGCCGTAATCGGACTGGCGGTCTGGTTCATAGGCGAAAGCGGCGGCCGGCCGGGAAGCACAGGCGAGGCTGTGGGAAATAGCGGCCGGTTGGGAAGCGCAGATGGGATCGTGGAAAATAGCGGCCGGTTGGGAAGCGCAGATGGGATCGTGGAAAATGGCGACCGGCCGGAAAGCGCGGATGGGGTCGCGGAAAATGACGGCCGCCCAGAGAGCGCAGGCGGGGCCTGGACCGGCGGCCGGTCAGAGAGCACGGGCGGGGTCGAAAGCGGCGGCCGGCCGGGAAGCGCAGACGCGGCCGGGGAGAACGGCGGCAGGGGCAGAGGCCCCGCGGTTATTACCGTGACGACGGCCGCCGCGGATGCGCCCGGAAGCGTCGGGGGCAGTTCCCGCGCGGACGGAGGTTCGGGAAACGGCGCGGGCGGATCCGGAGGGCCGGCCGGTACGGGGGAGGATGAAAGCGGCTCCGCGGCTGGGGCCGGCGGCGCGTCTTTTGGCGATATTACGCTTCTGTTTGGCGGGGATGTGTATTTTTCGGATCATGTAATGCGTGCGTATGAAAAGGCCGGAGGGATCGGCGGCGTGCTGGATGAGGGTATCCGGGCGGAAATTGACGGCGCGGATATTTTCATGGTGAATCAGGAGTTTCCGTTTACCGATCGCGGGAGCGCCGCGGCGGACAAGCAGTTTACTTTCCGCGTCCCGCCGGAAAAAGTTTCCATGTTTCGGGAGATGGGGATCGATATCGTGACGATGGCCAATAATCATATTTTGGATTTTGGGCCGGAAGGCATCACGGACAGTCTGGCGGCGCTGGACGGCGCCGGAATTCTTCATGTGGGAGCGGGCGAGAATCTGGAACAGGCCGGGAAACCGGAGATTATCGAGGTGAAAGGGAAAAAGATCGGATTTCTGGGGGCCAGCCGCGTTTATATGGCGTCCAGCTGGGCGGCGGGGGAAAAGCACCCGGGCGTATTTTCCACCTACGATCCTGCCCCCGTGCTGGAAGCAATTCGGGAAGCGCGCGCCCTCTGTGATTATCTGGTGGTCTATGTGCACTGGGGAATCGAGAGAAACACCGAGCCGGAAACCTATCAGAGGACCATGGGGCGCCAGTACATTGACGCCGGGGCGGATCTGGTCGTGGGGAGCCACCCTCATGTGCTGCAGGAGATCGAGTATTATAATGGAAAGCCCATCGTTTACAGTCTGGGGAACTTCGTATTCGGAAGCAGCATCCCGGAGACGGAACTGCTGAAAGTGGTGCTGAAAGAGACGGAAGACGGCGGCGGGATTGAAATAACCGTGATTCCATGCACTTCATCAGGAGGTTACACGAGGTTACAGTAAACGGGATGTTCGTTTGCTCTGTCCGGCAGGACGGGAGGGCGAAAAAACGATAAAAGGGCTGTGGGAAAGGCGGAATTGCAATATGCAGATTCCCCTTCCCACAGCCCCGATTCATTTGTCTACATGGAAAAACAGTCCCGCTTTCTTAAGAACCGGCCGTGCCGCCATATACACGATGACTACCACGACGGTGCCGGCGATCGCGTTGATGAATGTGACGCCCGCCGCCCAGGTGGACATGATTGCCGCCGCCGATGCCTCGATGCCCAGAATGTATTTCTTGTAAAAATATCCGACAATCGGATCCGCGATCACGTTGAATCCCAGGCCCGCGGCGGATGCGAGCAGCGTCCATTTGAAGACGTAGCGGGAATCATGGTCCCTGGTGATATGCGCGATGCGGTGCGCGACCAGGCCGGTAACAAGCCCGATGCACAGTTTCAGAAAAAAAGTCTTGGGCGCGCTGGTAACATAAGCCGGGTCGATCACATCCGCGATCGTCATGCCCAGGGCACCGGCCAGCCCGCCGTACCCGCCGCCCAAAAGCAGCGCCGCCAGGACGCAGAACGCGTTGCCGATGTGCAGGGCCACCATATCTCCGCCGAAAGTAGGAATCGGAATTTTCAGATAGGCAAATGCCACATAGCAAAGGGCGGCCATCAGGCCGGTAATCACGATTTTATATATACGTTCCTGTTCTTTTTTCATCTGCTGCCACTCCTTTTTAAAAATTTCCTTTGCGATAACACAGAATACGATAGCACGGAAGTGGAGTGATGAAAATGCCCAGTTTGAAATTTTTCTATAAGTCCAGATCGGCGGCGCGGAAAAAATAATGACAGAACCGGCGGAACGATGTATAATGGGCATCAGTGGAGAGAGCAGAGTTTATTGGCGCCTGTTTTCGGGAGGAGATTATGCGAAAGACCGAGAAATATCTGAATGCGCTGGACGCGGCGCGGATGTTTGAAAATTCGGAACACAGGACCAGATTTAAGGAACTGATGGATTGTTACGGAGATTACCCGTTTTTTACGAAGGGACTATGCAAATGTATGTATCTGTCCGCCTGGGACGAGGAGCATTTCGCCATTATGCTCCAGACGCTGAACGACATGGCCCTGGGCAGGGATCAGAATACGGACGACATGCGCATTCAAGGCGAAATGCTGGCGGAGGAAAACATAGACGGCGAATACTACATGTATCATTTTTCGTGCGCGCTTTTGGACGGGAGACCGTTTTTGCCGTCGGAATACCAAAACGTGGACGATCATTACCGTTATATCATCACGCGCGGGCTGGCGGCGGCGGAAGTGATTGAACAGGTGAAGGAAGACGGGACGGAACAGGAATCGGGGAATTCATGACAGGATACGGGAAGAAAAAATCGCTTCGAAAACGGACGGCGCTCTGGGCGGCGGGTGTCTGTTTGCTTTTATGGGGGTGCGCTCCGGGCACGGGGCGTGAAGCCGTATCCGGCGGCGTGGCTGCGGAGAATGTATCCGGCGGCGGAGCGGCGGAAAGCGCGTCGGGCGGCGGAGCGGCCGCGTCGGGGATATCTGGCAGTGCGCCGGCCGCGGGGGAAGCGGCCGATAAATTGAAAGTGGCCGTTACCATTTTCCCGTATTATGATTTCACGAGACAGATCGCCGGTGATCAGGTCGATCTGGAACTGATCGTACCGGCCGGTATGGACAGCCACTCGTTTGAGCCGACGCCGGCCCATATGCGCACGATCCGGGAGGCGGACGTCCTGATTTGCAACGGCGGTGCCATGGAATACTGGGTCAGCGAAGTTCTGGACGCGGTGGAGGCGCCGGACCTGACGGTCGTGACAATGATGGACTATGTGGATATCGTTGAGGAAGAGATTGTGGAAGGGATGGAGGACGAGGCCCACGATCATGACCACCGCGGCACAACAGAAAGCCGGCCCGCCGCGGGAAACGAAGTTTCCGGCACAACAGAAGGCCGGCCCGCCGCGGGAAACGGCGTTTCCGGCGCGCAGGCGCGGCG
>CAZPGD010000031.1:0-2630 GCA_964585865.1 uncultured Hungatella sp.
TCGGGGCGGGTCGTAAAGTCCTTCATCCACCGGCATGTAAACATGCCGTGGATTCTGACTTTCGACCCTGGCATTCGCAAAATTAAGAAAAAAGTTATACTTTTTCCGAAAATTTTTGCTATAATGAATTCGGACATGCGGATCCGCATGTTCATTGTATCTTATCACCGATCATGGAAAGGAGTGTGTGAACATGACTGGAACAAAGAATTTGTTCAAGATGCCTGTGAGGAACCTCATCTCTGCTGCCTGCCTTGCGACGGCGCTGACCATGGCCTTTGCCGGTACCGCATTTGCCTCAGCCGTGACTGCGCAGAGCCCCCAAATTGGCGAGGATAAGGCAAGGGAATACGCGTACGCGGACGCCGGGATCGATCCGGCGGCGGTTGAGAAGGTCCGCACGGAGCGCGACTACGAGCACGGCCAGCTCATTTATGACGTCGATTTCTACGCGGGCGGAACGGAATACGAGTACCACGTGAAAGCGGCGGACGGCGCGATTCTCAAAAAGGAAGTGGAACTCGCGCGGACGGACGGAACGCACGTCAGGGCTTCCGCGCAGATTATGGCGGATAAAGCGAAGGAGATCGCTCTGGCTGACGCGGGACTCGACGCCGGCGATGTGCTTTTCATCCGGGCGGATCTGGATGTGGAAGACGGCGTTTCCGTATATGAACTGGAATTCTGCACGGAAAAGACGGAATATGACTACGAGATCGACGCCAATACCGGCGAAATCCGCAAAAAAAGTTCGGAACCGATGCGGGACGCAAACGGCAGGAAATATGACAACAGCCGCACAAAGACGGTCAGCCCCGGCAAAACGGACGGACACGGCGCGGCGGCCGGGAACTCCGCAGCAAACGACTATATCGATGTCGAGAAAGCCAAATCAGCCGCCCTTACCCATGCGGGCCTGACCGCGGGCGAAGTTGTTTTCACCAAGGCGAAACTGGATTACGACGACGGATACGTCGAGTACGAGATCGAGTTCCGCAAGGGCAGGATGGAGTACGAATATACCGTCAACGCGCGGACGGGAGCCATTCTGGAAGCGGACATGGACTGGGATGATTAAAGGACAGGAAAGTATGCGGCTTCACCCCGCCGTTTCCAAAAAACGGCGGGGATCCATGCCGTAAACCTGCACGATCTCCAGCAGATCCGAGCAAAGCAGATCATAGGAAGAAGCCAGCCGGCCGCCGTCGGAGTCCAGGTCATAACCGAAATGCTGATAGGCGTACCAGACCAGATACGAACAGTGCAGTCCGAACTGCACGTCGTCCGGGTCCGGGGCCTTGGGTCCGATGAAGCCGGATGTCAGGTGGTAGGGTACCCCCAGCAGAACGGAGCGCCCGTAATCCGCCACCTGCTGACCCGTCCCCGGAGGGGCGTCCTTCAGACGCAGAACCGCGTAGCTGGTGTAATCCGTCCAGTGGTCGGAAGAAAAGAACGCCGAGTCGGTTCCCAGCACCCCGCACTCCAGCACGGTGCCGGGATCAATGACCAGCCCCGCGTGGCCGTGCCGCCAGCCGAGGGAATGCGTGGACAGCGTGATGAGGATGTCGCCAGGCCGCAGATCCGCGAGGGCGGGACCGGAAGTTTCCAGCATATCCTGCCGGGTGAACCAGCCAAGCAATGGGGTGCATTCCCGTTTCGGCGGATGAAAGAACCGCTCCTGCGCGTCCAGAACGGCCTCGAAATTTCCTTCGGCCAGCAGCCGGTCCACCGCCGGACGGCCCAGGCCCGTCTGAAGAAAAATCGTTTCATAGTCGGAATCCCCGGTAAGTTCTACGCGGGCATAATCGGGCGTGAAGTATCCGTACCGATGGGCCCAGAATCTCTGGATCAGATAATAGCCCGACAGGAGGAACGCCGCGCACAGAATAACCGTCAGGAATATTTTCCGTCTTTTCATATGTTTTAACTCCATAATGTGCTCCCTCATTACGCACGGGAACCTGCCGCCGCCGACGCCCGTCAGCCGTTCGCGGAGCGGGGCAGGGTGAAGATGAATTCGGTGCCGACGCCTTCGGTGCTGATCACGTCGATGGTTTCCCCGTGATTCTGGATAATCTCTTTTACGATGGACAGGCCCAGGCCCGTCCCTTTTTTGTCTTTGCCGCGGGACAGATCTGTCTTATAGAAGCGCTCCCAGATTTTCTTCTGACTGTCTTTGGGGATGCCGATGCCCGTATCCTTGACGGAAACGAACACTTTTTCGTATTTGACGGCAGTCTGGATGTAAATCGCAGAGTCCGGGTGACTGAACTTGATGGCGTTGTCGATCAGGTTGTAGAGAACCTGCTGGATCTCCTGCAGATCCGCGTACACCATGGTCACGCTCTCGGAAAATGTCAGATCCAGGATGATATTTTTGGCGTCGCAGGTGCCTTCAAAAGAAGCGGCGGTGTCCTTGATCACCCGGTTAATGTCAAAATTGCTGCGGTTCAGCTGTCCCTTCTGGTCCAGGGAGTTCAATGTCAGAAGCCCCTGAGTCAGCTTGTTCAGGCGTTCCGTCTCGGAAATCACGAGATGCAGGTATTTGTCCTGCTGCTCCGGCGGGATCGTACCGTCCAGAATGGCCTCCAGATAGCCCTTGATCGAAGTCAGGGGGGAGCGGAAATCAT
>CAZPGD010000031.1:2640-10966 GCA_964585865.1 uncultured Hungatella sp.
ACACGTTGGCGATGAATTTCTTCTCATACTCGTCGCTCTTATCGAGACGGTCGGACATGTAGTTCAGCGTGGCGGCCAGATAGCCGATTTCATCATGGGTGCGGATCGTGACGCGGTGCTTTAAGTGCCCTTCCGCGTACTGATTGGCGGCGGCCGTGATCTTTTTCAGCGGAAAATAGACCGTTACCGTAAAGACCAGAAGAATGATCAGGGACAGTCCGAAAATGATGCAGGCGGTTACGTACAGAACATTGAGGAACTGATCCCGGATCCCCGTAATCTCGCTGATGGGCAGATGGATCAGGACGTATCCGTGCGTGACGTAGTTGCCGGTGATGGGGGCGCACACGCTCAGCACGTCGCCGGAAAAACTCTGGTTGTAATTTCCCACATCATAGCCGCGGTTCCCGGTAAAGGTGGGGTCGAAACGGTCGATTACGACGGAAACCCTGGCGCCGTGAACGCTGTCTTCCACCACCTCGCCCCGCGTGTCCACGATCCAGATCTCCGAGCGGAGATAGGCGGAAACGGCTTCCACCAGAGCGTGCGTATCCTCTTGGGCGGGCGCGGATCCCTGATAGACGCTGCCGTAGCGGGCCGCCAGCAGGCGGGCCTCGTCATAGAGCGAGGAAGCCGCGGAGGAAAGCAGAAGATCGTAAGTCCACCGCGAGGACAGGGTCGCGATGATGGCAAAACTCAGGACGCCGAATACCAGGTACCCCGCTATGAATTTGTAATAAAGGGAATGGAACCTGTTCAACGTTTCACCTCGAATTTATAACCGATGCCCCAGACCGTGGTCAGGGCCCAGTTCTCGTTGTCCTTAAGCTTCTCCCTGAGGCGCTTGATATGGACGTCCACCGTACGGGTATCGCCGATGTATTCATATCCCCAGATATGGTCCAGAAGCTGTTCCCTGGTAAATACCTGATTGGGGGAAGACGCCAGGAAATAGAGAAGTTCCAGCTCTTTGGGCGGCATATCCACCGGGCGGCCGCGGTAAATCACCGAATAGTTGGTCAGATTTACAATCAGATCGGGGTACTCCACGTATTCGCCCTGCTGATCCGTCCGGGGCGCGGGGGCGTCGGCCGGAACCGCCTGATAGCGCCGCAGAACGGCTTTGATCCGCGCCACCAGTTCCTTGGAATCGAACGGTTTGATCACATAGTCGTCGGCGCCCAGCCCGAACCCCAGCACCTTGTCGAAAACTTCGCCCTTGGCGGAAAGCATGATGATGGGAACCTGCGAGGTGAGGCGGATCTCCCGGCAGACCTGATAGCCGTCGATGCCCGGCAGCATCAGATCCAGAAGGATGAGATGGGGCCGGAAGGAGGGGAATACCCGCAGGGCCTCTTCCCCGTCCGGCACGATCCTGGTTTCAAAACATTCTTTTGTCAGGTACAAAGAGATCAGTTCCGCGATATTCGCGTCGTCATCCACGATCAGGATCCGCTGTTTGTCACTCATAGAGAAAATCTCCTTTCCGGCGGTTACGCTCCCTCTATTTAAAAGTTACGACGGTAACGCCGTTTCCGCCTTCCCCGAACTCGCCCAGGCGGAAATCCTGCACGTAACGCAGGCGCTTCAGCTGCTTGTGAACCGCGTCGCGCAGCGCGCCGGTGCCGCGGCCGTGGACGACGCGCACCTGGGGCAGACGGGCCAGATAGGCGTCGTCCAGATACTTGTCCAGAGCCGGAATGGCCTCGTCGGTGGTCATGCCGATCAGGTTGATTTCCGGCGAAACCGTGAGCGATTTGGACATCTTGATCTTGCCGCTGCCCGTGACGGCCGGAGAAACGGAGGATGTGACGGTCGGCTCGTCGATCAGTTCCAGATCCTTAATATTAACCTGAGAGCGCAGGATGCCCATCTGGACGTACAGATCCCCCCTGGCATTCGGCAGCGTGCTGACCGTGCCGTTGAGATTTAAGGACAGCACCCTGACGGCGTCGCCTACGCGGATAGCCTTCGGAGAAATGGTTTTTCGGGGGCCTTTGGTTCTGACGGCCAGTTTTTCATCGGCTTTTTCGAGTTCCTCCCGCAGGCGGATCCGTTCCGCTTCCAGTTCCTTGCCCGTTCCGGAGGAAACGCCCAGCTTGTTGATCGTTTTGATCGTCCGGTCGGCGGTCTCCTTGGCCTCCTGCAGGATGCGCCGGGCTTCTTCCTGCGCCTGGCGGAGAATCTTTTCCTTCCGCTCGTCCAGCCGCTCTTCCTTCTGCTCCAGACGGGCGCGGAGCCGGGCCGATTCCTCCTTATATTCCCGGATTTCGGCCTGCTCCTTTTCAATGGTGAGCCTGCTTTCTTCCAGGTGGGCAATCAGGTCCTCAAACGTCTCCTCATTTTTTTCCAGACGGCCTTTGGCGTCGTCGATGATAAAATCCGGCAGACCAAGCTTTTTGGAAATGGCAAACGCGTTGCTCTTGCCGGGGATGCCGATCAGCAGCCGGTAGGTGGGCCGGAGATTTTCAACGCTGAATTCGCAGCAGGCGTTTTCCACACCGGGCGTGGAAAGGGCGTAAACTTTCAGTTCGCTGTAATGGGTCGTCGCCATCGTGCGGCACTGCATATTGTGCAGGAAGTTCAGGATGGAAATGGCCAGGGCCGCTCCCTCGGTGGGGTCGGTGCCGGCGCCCAGTTCGTCAAAAAGGCAGAGCGAACGGCTGTCCGCGCGGTTTAAGATGGAAACAATGTTGGTCATATGGGCGGAGAAGGTGCTCAGGCTCTGCTCGATGCTCTGCTCGTCGCCAATGTCGGCGAATACTTCCTCGAACACCGCCAGTTCCGATCCGTCGAAAGCCGGGATGTGCAGGCCCGCCTGCCCCATCAGGGTAAAGAGTCCCACGGTCTTTAACGACACGGTCTTACCGCCGGTGTTGGGACCGGTGACAATGAGAAGGTCAAACTCCTTTCCCAGAGAAAGGTTGATGGGAACGACTTTCGCCGGGTCCAGGAGCGGGTGCCGTCCTTCCTTGATGTTGATATAGCCATCGGTGTTGAATTTCGGTTCGCTCCCCTTATAATCGCGGGACAGCGCGGCTTTGGCGAAAATGAAATCCAGTTCGGTCAGAACCTCCTGATCCAGACGGATCTGCGTGACGGAAAGGGCGGTCCGGCTGCTCAGTTCCGCCAGCACGGCCTCGATCTCCTTTTTTTCTTGGATCTCAAGTTCGCGCATCTGATTGTTCAGCTGCATAACGGCCATGGGTTCGATGAACAGGGTGGAGCCGGTGGAGGACTGGTCGTGGATCATGCCGGACACCTGGGATTTATGCTCCGCCTTTACCGGCAGGCAGTAGCGGCCGTCCCGCATGGTGATGACGGCGTCCTGCAGGTAGGAGCGGCTGGCATTCAGAATGGTATTCAGCTGGGTATGGATCCGGTCCTGAGTCGTCTTCATGGAACGGCGGACTTTCCGCAGTCCCGGGCTGGCGTCGTCGCTGATCTCCTCTTCGGAGAGGATGCAGCGGCTGATCTCGCTGTTTAGCGGGGTCAGGGGCTCCAGGCACCGGAACCTTTCTTCCAGGGAATCGCCGGGAAGCGCCTCATCCTCCTCGCGGCGCCCGTACGATTTGACCCTGGCGGCGACGGTCAGCAGGGAACTGACGGCCAGCAGTTCCGAAGCGGAAAGCGTACTGCCGATCTCCAGCCGTTTCAGGGAAGCGCCCACGTCCCGCAGGCCGGAAAAGGAAATGCCGCCCTTTAAGCGGACACGCGTCAGAGCGTCGCTCGTCTCGGTCTGGGCGCGGGTAATCTCGCGGATATCCGTCATGGGCGTCAGTTCCGAGCACCGGGCGCGGCCGGGCGGGGAAGTGGCGCAGGCGGACAGCCGGGAAATGATTTTATCGTATTCCAGCGTTTGCAGTGCTTTCCGGTTCATAAAAGGGAACGTTCTCCTTTCTGGGGTCTCCGCTACGATTATAGCATAAACTTTCTGCTATCGGAAACATTTTTCCGTTAATTTGAGAAATCCAGCAGCCATTCCCTCATTCGGTTCCCATCGTCCTTTCCGCGTTTGCTCCCCGCGGCCCTTCCCTCGTTCGTTTCCCGCCGGCTGAACGGCCACGCGTACCCGAAACCGCCCGGACGCCCCGTCCGAACGGCCCCCCGCATCTTACAAAACGGGCGCCGCGGAGCACGTTTTTACTTGCATTAATCGCCGTGAGAATTTATAATATAGGCAACTCTCAGAAAGGGATGGTCGGTATGCCGGACAAGAAGGACAGCGCTCAGGAACCGGGGAAAAAACGCCCGTTTATCCGTGAAAAAGTCGCGAAACCGCCGATGACGAAAAAGCAGATGGCCGGAAGAGTATTCCTGTGTCTGCTGATCGCGGTCGTGGGCGGCGCTTCGGCCGGCGCGGGGTTTGCCGTGGCACGGCCCCTGGCGGAGCGGTACCTGGCGCCGGAAACGACGGAGGAAAGCATACCGGTAACAATCCCCACGGACACGGACATGACGACAAAACCGGAATCCCCGACGGCGGAGACTCCGGCCGGGACGGCGGAAAGCACGGAAACGGAAGCGGGAACCGGCACGGAAACCGAAACCGAAACAGAGACCGAAACGGAGACCGAAACAGAAACAGAAACCGAGACGGAGACCGAAACGGAACCTCTGGAAGACATTATCCATTCCGTCCTGGAAGATTACCCTTATACGATAAACGACGTCAATTCCCTGTCCCGGTCGCTCGGGGACATCGTGCAGGCGGCCGACAGCGGCATCGTTACCATCCATTCGGTGCGGGAAGGGCTGGACTGGTTCGACAATCCGGTGGAAACGGCCGGACAGTACGCGGGGGCGGTTATTGCTTCCACGGAGCAGGAAATGCTGATCCTGACTTCGGAAGCGGCCGTTGCGGGCGCCGATTCCCTGCGGGTGGCCTTTTTTGACAATACGGAAGCGGACGGTTCGATCCGCCAGGCGGACAAACTGGCCGGCATCGCGGTGGTCAGCGTGGATCTGGAAACGCTTGAGGAAACGACACGGGAAAGCGTCGTACCGATTCCTCTGGGCAATTCGTTCCTGACCCGCCAGGGAGAAGTGATCATCGCGCTGGGCGCGCCTTCCGGCGTGGTCCATTCCAGCGCTTACGGAACCGTTTCCTATGTTCTGCGCAACGTGCAGGTGGAGGACGGTACGACGCGGCTTCTGTATGCCGACGTGGCGGGCAATGTCGAGTCCGGAACCTTCCTTCTCAATACGGCCGGCGAATTAATCGGGTGGGTGACGGACCGTTTTCACAGCGAAAACGGCATGACAGTGGTCATGGGAATATCCGATTACAAGACGAATCTGGAAAAGCTGTCCAACGGCATGGAAGTTCCCTATCTGGGCATCCGCGGACAGGACGTCAGTCCCGCCATGCTGGAAGACGGTATGCCGGAAGGCTTCTACGTGGCGGAATGCATCGCGGACAGTCCGGCGTACCGCGCCGGGATCCAGAACGGGGACATCATTACCCGGATCGGGGAGACGGAACTCTCCGTTCCATCCGGCTACCAGAACCAGGTCGCGGCGCTTAACGCGGGCGACGAAGTGACGGTCGCGCTCCGGCGGAAGGGCGCGGAGGAATACATTGAACTGGAATATCAGGTCATCGTGGGAGCCAGGTAATACGCCTTTTGCGCCGCGCCCGGTTCCCGCGGCGGGACAAGTCAGAACAGGAGACGGCAATGAAGTATATTGAAACGCTGAAAGAGGGAACGCGCATCTCGGAAATCTATCTGTGCAAGAGCCGGCAGGTCCTGCAGACAAAAGCGGGAAAAGACTACGGCAGCCTGGTGCTGCAGGATAAGACGGGGACGATCGACGCGAAAATATGGGATCTGAACTCCCCGGGCGTCTGCCATTTCGAACCGCTCGACTATGTGCGGATCGACGGGGACGTCACGCTGTTCCAGGGGAATCTTCAGCTGAATGTCCGCCGGATCCGCCGGGCGGACGAGGGAGAGTATGTCGCCGCCGATTATCTGCCGGTGACGAAAAAGGACGTCGCGTCCATGTACGCCCAGCTGCAGGATTTCGCCCGTTCCATCCGGAATCCTTATCTGAACCGCCTGGCCGCCTCCTTTTTTCTGGAAGACGAGGAATTTGCCCGGGCGTTCCGTTTCCACACGGCGGCCAAAAGCGTGCACCACGGATTCGTGGGGGGCCTTTTGGAGCACACGCTGAACGTAACCGGGATCTGCGGCTATCTGGCGAATCACTACCCGGAACTGAACCGGGATCTGCTTATATGCGCCGCCATGTTCCACGACATCGGAAAGCTGAAAGAATTGTCGGCCCTGCCCGAGAATGAATACACGGACGACGGGCAGCTGCTCGGCCATATCATCATCGGCGTGGAAATGATCGGCGAGCGGATCCGGGAAATCCCGGATTTCCCGCCGAAGCTGGAAACGGAACTGAAACACTGTATTCTGGCACATCACGGCGAACTGGAATTCGGCTCGCCCAAAAAACCGGCCCTTCTGGAAGCGCTGGCCTTAAGTTTCGCCGACAATACGGACGCCAAACTGGAAACCATGATCGAGGCGCTTAGGGGCGGCGGGGATCGGAACGGCTGGGTAGGCTATAACCGCTTCCTGGACACGAACCTGCGCCCGACCTGCGGAGGAAGATAACCTGCGAAGGAAGATAACCGGCGGCGGCAAATTACCTGCGCCTGCGGGCGGCCGCCGGCCGACTGCCAACTGCTTTTGATGGAAGAGGATTTTCGGCGCCGCATCGCTTCCGGCGGCAGACGGGCTGGCGGGACCGGTCTTTGCCCTCATTTTGGAGGGCTCCTTATTTCTTAAAATACGAAACGGAGCGGCTGTATGGAACAGAATCCGGGTATCCGAAAGAAAAATGACTGCATTACGGTGGAGATCGAAGACTTCACGGAGGATGGGGCCGGCGTGGGAAGGCTGGACGGCTATATCTGGTTCATCAAGGACACCGTGATCGGCGACGTGGTGCGGGCCAGGGTCATGAAAATGAAAAAAACCTACGGTTACGCCCGTTTGGAACAGGTGATCCGGCCCTCGGACGATCGGATCGTTCCCGCCTGTCCGTCCGCCAGGCAGTGCGGCGGCTGCCAGCTTCAGGCGATGCGCTACGAGGCGCAGCTGGAATTTAAGGCAAATAAGGTTCTGAACCATCTGAAACGGATCGGCGGTTTTGAAGAGATTCCCTTTGAGGGGATCCTGGGAATGGAGTATCCCTGGAGGTACCGCAACAAGGCTCTGTTTCCTTTCGGGACGGACCGGAACGGAGAGATCGTCACCGGATTTTACGCGGGGCACACGCATACGATCATCCCGCAGCGGGACTGCCTGCTGGGGATCGAAGAGAATCCGGAAATTCTGTCCGTTATCACGGAATACATGAAGCAGAACGGGATCCGGCCCTACAGGGAGGAAACGCAGGAAGGACTGGTGCGTCATGTCCTGATCCGGAAAGGCTTCCAAACGGGCGAACTGATGGTCTGCCTGGTGATTAACGGCCGGAAACTGCCCGCCGGCGGGAAACTGGTGGACGCGCTGCGCCGGTTGAAGGGAATGACCAGCATTTCTTTCTGCGTCAATACACGCCGGACGAACGTAATTATGGGCAGCGAGGTGATCAATCTCTGGGGCCCCGGATACATCACCGACCGGATCGGCGGCGTAGAATACCGGATTTCCCCGCTGTCGTTCTACCAGATCAATCCGGTCCAGACGGAGAAACTCTATAGCACCGTCCTGGAATACGCGGATCTCACCGGCCGGGAGACGGTATGGGATCTGTACTGCGGGATCGGCACCATCTCCCTTTTTCTGGCCCGGAACGCCGCCCGCGTCCTCGGCGTGGAGGTCGTGCCCCAGGCCGTCAGGGACGCCCGCGATAACGCCGCCCGCAACGGTCTGACCAACACGGAATTTTTTGAAGGCAAAGCGGAAGAGGTGCTGCCGGAACAGTATGAAAAAAATCACCTTTCCGCGGACGTGATCATTGTGGATCCGCCCCGGAAGGGCTGCGGCGAGGCCTGCCTGGAAACCATCGCCCGGATGGCCCCGGAAAAGGTGGTGTACGTAAGCTGCGATTCCGCCACACTGGCCCGGGATCTGAAGTACCTGCGCGCGCGGGGATATGAACTCAGCCGGGTGAAATGCTGTGATTTTTTTGCGCAGACCGGGCATGTGGAGACGGTTGTTTTAATGTCACGGATCAGGGATTAAAAGTGCATAAAATGCCAAGAAATCAAGGGATTCCGGGAATATTGCCATAAGCGGCAGCGTTGCCGGAGTCCCTTCTTTATGCCCTCTGACAACAGTTGCCACCACTGGTTTTTCGGGGT
>CAZPGD010000032.1:0-10881 GCA_964585865.1 uncultured Hungatella sp.
GCCCGGTTTCAGTTCCCTGTACGCGGAGGATATGGAACCGGAGGAGTTGAAAGACTGCTTCCCGGAATTTGGGCCTTTTGAGGAGCGGTGCCGCTTCCCCGGCTGCGTCCATATGGGAGAGCGCGTCTGCGGCGTGAAGGAAGCGGTGGGGGAGGGCAGGATCAGCCGGAGCCGCTATGAGAATTACCGTTTGTTTTACGACGAGCAAAAGAATAAAAGGAGATACTGAGTATGTACATTTTCGCACCTTCCGTACTGGCCGCGGATTTCGGGCGGCTGCGGGAGCAGATCGGAGCCGTGGACAGGGCGGGAGCGCAGTACGTCCATTTCGACGTGATGGACGGGGCGTTCGTTCCGAATATTTCCTTCGGGATGCCGGTAATCGCTTCCCTGCGCGGAAGTACGGACCGGTTTTTTGACGTGCACATGATGGTCAGCGAGCCGGGCCGTTATATCCGGGAAATGCGGGAGAGCGGCGCCGACGGGATCACGGTCCACGCGGAGGCGTGCACGCATCTGGACCATACGCTCCGCGGGATCCGCGATCTGGGCGCGCGGGCCGGCGTCGCGCTGAATCCGGCGACTCCGTTTGAAATGATCCGGGAGGTTCTGCCCCTGGCGGATATGGTGCTCGTGATGACGGTGAATCCGGGCTTCGGCGGGCAGAAACTGATCCCCTATACGCTAAATAAGGTCCGGGCGCTGCGGCAGTACTGCGACGAACGGGATATCCCCATGGATATCCAGGTGGACGGCGGCGTCTATCCGGAGAATGTGCGCCTCTTTCTGGACGCGGGAGCCAATGTGATCGTGGCGGGTTCCGCCGTTTTCGCGGGCGACGCGGGGGAGAATGTGCGGCGGTTCCTGGAGATATTGAAGGAATATGAAGAGCGATGAAAACGGGACTGATCCTGACCGGCGGGCGGATTGAACTATCCTTCGCCGGCGATTTTTTGCGGAACCTGAAACAGCTGGCGGATACGGAAGAGGAAGGGCCCGGCTGCGTGATCGCCGTGGACGGCGGGCTGGAAACGGCGGAGCGGCTGGGGCTTTGGCCGGACGCCGTCGCGGGCGATCTGGACACGGTTCGCGCCGATGTGCTGCGGCGTTTCCGCGGCCGGGAGGGGATTGTATGGAATGTCCGGGAACCGGAGAAGGATGAGACGGACACGCAGCTGGCCGTCCGTACGGCCATGGAACTGGGCTGCGGGCGGCTTATTCTGCTGGGCGCGACCGGCGGCCGTCTGGACCATGAACTTTCCAACATCCACCTGCTGAAATCCTGTCTGGACGCGGGCGTGCGGGCCGAGATCTATGACGCCTGCAACCGCCTGTACCTGCTTGACGGGCACAAAACGTGGAAAAAGGGGCAGGAGTACGGCAGGTACGTATCGTTCCTCCCGTTTACGGAGCGTGTGAAGGGGATTACGCTTAAGGGATTTAAGTACCCGCTGGACCGGAAGGACATTGCCATCGGCGAGGAGGCCGGCCTCTGCGTCAGCAACGAGATTGTGTGCGATGAGGCGGAGATTTCGTTTGACGGGGGAATTTTGATCTGCGTGGAGTCGAAGGACTGAAAGGGGCGAGGCGGCATGGGCGATAAACGGATCCTGACGATTCAGGATATTTCCTGCGTGGGGCAGTGTTCCCTGACGGTGGCGCTGCCGGTCATTTCGGCCTGCGGGGTCGAAACCGCGGTCCTGCCGTCGGCGGTGCTGTCCACCCACACGGGCGGTTTTACGGGCAATACCTTCCGCGATCTGAGCGGGGACATGCCGGCAGTCGCTTCCCATTGGAAACGCGAGGGGATCCGTTTTGACGCGGTCTATACGGGTTATCTGGGAAGCGCCGCCGCGGCCGGGTACGCGCGGACGATCATGGACGATACGCTGGTCCCCGGCGGTCTGCGCATCGTGGACCCGGCCATGGCGGACCACGGAAAGCTGTACCGCGGCCTTACGCGGGAGTACGCGGAGCGGATGGGCGGCCTCTGCGGGATCGCGGACATCGTTCTGCCCAATATCACGGAAGCCTGTATGCTGACCGGCACTCCTTTTGAAGAGGGGCCGAAGGACGAGGCGTTCGTGGAGACGCTTCTGGATCGGGTGACGGCCCTGGGCGCGCGCTGTGTGGTGCTGAAGGGCGTCAGCTTCCGGCCGGACCGGCTGGGCGTGGCGGTCCGCGCGGACGGAAAGACCGCGTATTATTTTCATGAGAAACTCGGCTTTAACGCCCACGGAACGGGCGACATCTTCGCGTCCGCCTTTGCCGGCTGCCTGATGCGCGGGCGCTCTGTCCGCGCGTCGGCGAAGCTGGCGGCGGATTTTACGCTGGCCTGCATGAAAAGGACCGGGGACGACCCCGGCCACCGCTACGGCGTGAAATTCGAGCAGGTCCTGCCCATGCTGGCCGGCGAGGTGAACGGAGCGTACCGCCCGGACGTTGGAAATGCGTCTGTCCGGACGTCGGGAAAGGAGCCGTCCGGACGTTGGAAATGCGTCTGTCCGGACGTCGGGAAAGCGCTTGTTCGGACGACGGAAATGCGTCTGTCCGGCCGTCGGGGAAATGCGTCTGTCCGGCCGTCGGGGAAAGCGCGCCCGTCCGACCGTCGGGAAAGCGCCCGTCCGGACGGCAGGCGGAATGTCCGCCCGGCCTGCGCGGCGAAATGTCCGTTGACTTTCCGGGGAGAAGGCTTTATACTTGCAGGTGCAAAACGGTTCATGAGGCGTCCGGGGCGGACGCGGCCCGCGGGGCGTTTGTGCGGCGCCCGGACAGTTTTTTGAGGAGGAGAATCCTATGCGTCTGGCAAATATTACCGGCAAAAAGGTGGAGGAGTATTTAAAGACGAGGAAGACGGTCGTGATCCCCGTCGGCAGCATCGAGAACCACGGGAAGCATATGCCGCTGGGAACGGATACGCTGATCCCCGACCGGATCGCGGAACTTCTGGAAGAGAAGAGCGATGTGATGATCGCGCCCACGATTCCCTACGGCTCCACGGACAGCATCTACGGCTGCACCGGCACCGTCACGATCGGCACGGACGGGCTGATCCTGATCCTTTCGCGGGTCACGGAAAGCCTTTACCGCTACGGCTTCCGCAAATTCGTTATTCTGAACGGCCACGGCGGCAACAGCAAGGCCATCGAGAGCGTCGGCACGGAACTGTATAAAAAGGGCGCCTGGCTGGCGAACCTGAACTGGTGGCTGATGGCCGGCGAACTGCGTCCCGAGTGGAAGGGCGGCCACGGCGGCGCCGAGGAGACGGCGGGGGTCATGGGCGTCGATCCCTCGCTGGTGGATATGGATTACATTCACGAGCCCATGGGGCTGATCAACGACGTTGCCCCGAATATGCCCACAACCGGCTGGAACACCGTGAATTTCAAGGGCGCCACCGTCAATATCCCCCGGGAGTATTACCATTACAGCGCCAACGGCTGGTACGGGACCGACGAGCCGCACCTGGCGACGGCGGAATGGGGCCGCGAGATGCTGCAGACCATGGCCGACTATATGGCCGATTTCATCGAGGAGTTCGAGAAAATCGATCTTCCGCAGGAGAAATGATCCATGAATTTTCAGATAAATCCGGAAACATTGAAAATGATCGCCGAACTTTCCGAGGCCAGGTCCCCCTCCGGTTTCGAGGATGAGACGGTCGCGGTCGCGAGGAAATATATGGAAGGAATCGCGGATACGGAGGAGGACTGCCTGCGGAACCTTTACCTGTACCGCAGGGCCAATACGGGGAACAAACCGGTCTTTATGCTGGACGCCCACGGCGACGAGGTGGGCTTCATGGTCCACTCGATCCGCGACAATGGCACACTGCGGTTCGTGACGCTGGGCGGCTGGGGGAACAGCACGCTCCCCGGCAGCAAGGTCCTTGTGCGCAACGCCGAGGGGAAGTACCTGCCGGGCATCATTGCCGCCAAGCCGGTGCATTTCCAGACGGCGGCGGAGAGGGCGGGCGGCGCGGTTGAGGTCCGCGATCTCTCCATTGACGTCGGGGCCACCAGCGCGGAGGAAGCCGCGGAGGTCTTCAAGATCCGTATCGGCGAGCCCGTTGTTCCCGACGTAAAATTCGAGTATGACAGGGAGCGCGACGTGATGTTCGGCAAGGCGTTTGACTGCCGGATCGGCTGCGCGGTCCTGATCGAGACCATGCGCCGGCTGAAAGACGAGGAACTGAACGTGGATCTGGTCGGCGTCATTTCCTCGCAGGAGGAACTGGGCGAGCGCGGCGTGAAGGTGGCGGTGAACCGCGTCGCGCCGCGGATCGCCATCTGCTTCGAGGGGTGTCCGGCGGACGATACCTTCACCCCGCCGTATGCCATCCAGACGGCGCTGAAGAAAGGTCCCATGCTCCGTTTCATGGACCGTTCCGTGATCTGTTCGCCCCGCTACCAGCGCTACGCGCTCGATCTGGCCGCCCGCGAGGGTCTGCCGGCGCAGGCTTCCGTCCGCGAAGGGGGCGGCAACAACGGGGCCATGGTCAATACCGCGCTGGACGGCGTTCCCGTGATCGTGGCGGGGATCCCGGTCCGCTATATCCATTCCCATTACGGGATCACGTCTTACCATGATTTCGAGGCCGCCGTCCGTCTGGCCGCGGCCGTGATCCGCTCCATGACGGAGGAGGTCATAAAGAGTTTCTGAAACGAATGCCGGCGGAGGGCTGCCCCGGGCGCGAACCGGGCGGTTTCCGCCGGATTTCTTGTTATATTTCACAGAGATTCCCTTAATAGGGGATGCTTCCTTGGCAGATTTCCCCGAACATTTTGCCGGAAGGAAAGTTAGCGTTGACAAATGAACGGGGTCTGCGCTAGAATAGACGGCATGAATAAGTATTACACAGTAAGGCAGAAGTTTGTAAGACCAAAGACGGTGCTTATTTTGTCAGGAAGCACCTTTTTTTATTACATCGGCGCTTTATTGGTGTACAGTGAAAAATCGCCGTTACGGCGAGAAAGCAGGAGGTAGGCATGGGCAAGTTTTTAGTAAAACGAACTGCCACGGCAATCATCACATTGTTTATCGCGGCGACACTGACTTTCTTCATTATGAATATGGTTCCCGGCGACCCGTTCCTTTCGGAGAAGGCGCCGTCCGAAGAGGCCCGTCTGGCCATGCGGGCCAAGTACGGTCTGGACAAGCCGCTGATCGTCCAGTACGGAAATTACATGTGGAACCTTCTGCACGGCGATTTCGGCGTCAGCCTGGTGCAGGCGAAGAACAAGCCGATCATTGATATTATTAAGGAATCCTTTCCCGTGTCGGCGAAGGTCGGCAGCATCGCCGTGATCGTATCCTTCCTGGTGGGAGTGCCGCTCGGCTGCATATCGGCCCTGCGGCGGGACAAGTGGCAGGACAATCTCATCCGCGTCCTCTCGACGATCGGCGTGGCGGTGCCGGGCTTCGTGGTCGCCACGACGTTAATGCTGGTGTTCGCGGTGAATTTAAAGCTGCTGCCGGTGTCCGGCCTGATGGGGCCGTCGTCCTACATTCTGCCGGTGGCCGCCCTGGCGCTGTCGCCCACCAGCAATATTGCCCGCATGATGCGTTCCAGTATGCTGGACGCCCTGGGCCAGGACTACATCCGCACGGCCAGGGCCAAGGGCATGAGCGAGATGGTGACGACATTCAAGCACGCCATGCGCAACTCCCTGATCCCGGTCGTCACTTACATGGCGCCCATGATCGCCAATGTCCTGACCGGCGGCTTCATCGTGGAGAGCGTGTTCAATATCCCCGGGCTGGGAAGATATTTCGTGAAGTCCATCCAGAACCGTGATTATACGATCATCATGGGTACGACGATATTTTACGCGGCGATCCTGATCTTGTGCACGCTGGTCTGCGATGTGATCTATAACCTCATCGATCCGAGAATCAAGCTGGACGCGTAGGAGGAGCAAAGATGGAGAAAGCACAGGTTCTGAAGGCATTGCATATCGAGAAGGCTCCGGCGTTTGAAGCGGGCGATTTCGAGCCCGCCACGCAGGAGGAAAAGGAACAGATCGTCGTCATGAACGAGGCGACCACCTACTGGAAGGACGCCTGGCGGCGGTTAAAGAAGAACAAGATCGCCATGATCTCCCTGGCCGTGATTTTCCTGCTCCTGCTGTTCGCGGTCGTCGGGCCGTACCTGAGCCCCTATACGTATTCGCAGCAGATCCGCGGCGACGAGAACATGGCGCCCTGCCTGGCCCATCCGTTCGGCACGGACAATCTGGGCCGCGATCTTCTGGTCCGCGTCATGATTGGCACGAGGATCTCCCTGCTGATCGGAATCGTATCCGCTCTGATCGTGCTGGTGATCGGTTCCGTCTACGGCGCGATTTCCGGTCTGGCCGGAGGCACGGTGGACAACATCATGATGCGTATCGTGGACGTACTGAACGCCCTTCCCACCATCCTGATGGTGGTGGCCATCAAAATGGTGATCGAGGACCCGCTGGAGGCGGCCATCAACAGCAATCCGCTCCTGAAGCCGCTGCAGAGCCTGGGGCCCGGCATTATCGCGATCTTTATCGTCTACGGCCTGCTGTACTGGGTCGGCTCGGCGCGTATCGTCCGCGGGCAGGTGCTGCAGCTGAAGGAGATGGAATACGTCAGCGCGGCCGTCGCGCTGGGCAGCAGCAAAGGCCGGCTGATCACGAAGCACCTGCTCCCCAACTGCGTGGGGCAGCTGGTGGTCACGACCATGCTGCAGATCCCCTCGGCGATCTTTACGGAGGCTTTCTTAAGCTTTTTGGGCATCGGCGTGTCCGTGCCCATGGCGAGCCTCGGCTCCCTCTGCTCCGACGGCCTCAACGGGATCATCTCCTATCCTTACCGCGAGATATTCCCCGCTCTGATCATCAGCATCATTATTCTGGCCTTCAACCTGTTCGGCGACGGCCTGCGCGATGCCCTTGATCCCAGATTAAAGAAATAGGGAGGTAACGGACGATGGCAGACAACACAGACAACAAAGAGAACCTGCTGGAAGTAAAGGATCTGGAAGTCACATTCTTTACGTACGCCGGCGAGGTAAAGGCGGTCCGCAAGATCAATTACACGCTGAAACCGGGCGAAGTCATGGGAATCGTGGGCGAGTCCGGCTCCGGCAAGAGCGTCTCCTCTTTCGGCGTTCTGGGGCTGATCCCCGAGCCGGGCAAGGTCATCGGCGGCTCCATCCTTTTCGACGGCAAGGACGTCACGAAACTGAGCGAGAAGGAAATGCTCAAGATCCGCGGCAAGGACGTCAGCATGATTTTCCAGGACCCCATGACGTCGTTAAACCCGGTCTATACCGTGGGCAACCAGATTGACGAGGTGCTGAAAAAGCATACGGATCTGAATAAGGAGCAGCGCCGCGCGCGCATCATCGAACTGTTCACGCTGGTCGGCATCAACCAGCCGGAGCGCCGCATCAAGCAGTATCCCTTTGAGTTTTCCGGCGGGATGCGGCAGCGCGTCATGATTGCCATGGCCCTGTCCTGCAATCCCAAGCTGCTGATCGCCGACGAGCCGACCACGGCCCTGGACGTGACGATCCAGGCGCAGATCCTGGAACTGATGAAGGAGTTGAAGGAAAAGATCAATATGGCGGTGATCTTCATCACCCACGATCTGGGCGTCGTTTCGGAGATCTGCGACCGGATTTCCGTCATGTACGCCGGCGTGATTATCGAGACCGGCACCAGCGACCAGATTTTCTATAATCCGCAGCATCCCTATACGTGGGGGCTTCTGGCCTCCGTCCCGAAGATCAACGCGGACAAACATGAGCGGCTGATCCCCATCGAGGGCAACCCCGTGGACCTGATCAACCCGCCCGCCGGATGTCCCTTCGCCCCGCGCTGCAAATACTGCATGAAGGCGTGCCTGACGAAAATGCCGCCCGCCTGCAGGGTGGAGGAGGATCATGTGGTATCCTGCTGGCTCCCGGTGAAGAACGGGATGGAAAAGGGGGTATGAGCCATGGCGGATGTGAATAGCAGCGAGATCCTGCTGGAAGTGAAGAATATCAAGAAATATTTCCCGATCAAGGCGGGATTCATGAAAAACAATTACGTAAAGGCCGTGGACGACGTCAGCTTCTTCATCCGCAAAGGCGAGACGCTGGGGCTGGTGGGGGAGAGCGGCTGCGGCAAGACGACGCTCGGCCGGACGATCCTCCGTCTCCATGAGCCCACGGAGGGGCAGATCTTTTTTGACGGGCAGGACATCACCCACGCGGATATGCTGCCGTACCGGCGCAGGATGCAGATTATTTTCCAGGACCCCTACGCGTCCCTGGATCCGCGCATGACCGTCGGCGATATCGTCGGCGAGCCGCTGGATATCCATAAGCTGTATTCGTCGAAGGAGGAGCGGCGCGACAAGATCAACAGCCTGCTCGCGACCGTCGGCCTGAACACGGAGCACGCCAACCGTTTCCCGCACGAGTTTTCCGGCGGGCAGAGGCAGCGCATCGGCATCGCCCGCGCGCTGGCGGTGGAGCCGCAGTTCATCGTCTGCGACGAGCCGATTTCCGCGCTCGACGTGTCCATCCAGGCGCAGGTCGTCAACATGCTGGAGGATCTGCAGGCGGAGAAGGGCTTTACCTACCTGTTCATCGCCCACGATCTTTCGGTGGTGAAGCATATCAGCAGCCGGATCGGTGTCATGTACCTGGGCCATATGGTGGAACTGACGGACAGCCAGGAGCTCTATAAGCGGCCCCTGCACCCCTATACGCAGACACTGCTTTCCGCGATCCCCATCGCGGATCCCAAGGCCAGCCGGGCCAAGAAGCGGATCGCCCTCGAGGGGGAGATCCCCAGCCCCTTAAATCCCCCCAGCGGCTGCACATTCCGCACGAGGTGTCCCTACGCCACGGAGCGCTGCGCGCAGGAGGCGCCGGCGTTTACGGAGGCAGAAAGCGGGCATTTCGTGGCCTGCCACAATCTGGACCGGGCGGAGGGAAGCGCGGCGTGAGGCCGGCGGAAACGCGGTATAAGGGCAGCCGGTGTGATACTGGCGGAAGCGTAGTGAGGCCGGCGGAAACGGGATAATAGCCGCTTTGCGGATATTATAAAAATGAAAGTTCTAAGGAGGAACGAGGAATGAAAAAAGTAACTTTACAGAAGGCAGCCGCGGTGGGCCTGTCCCTGGCGATGGCGCTTTCCCTGGCGGCCTGCGGCGGCGGGAGCGGCGACAGCGGCAGTACGACCGCGGCGGCCGGCACAACTGCGGCTGCGGCCGGTACGACGGCAGCGGCAGGCGGCGAGACGACGGCGGCCGGCGGGAGCGCGGCCGAGACCCAGGCGCCCGCGGCTGAGAAGGAAGAGTTCGAGATAGCCGTCCAGAACGGACCGGAACCGGCTACCCTGGACCCCAACGAGGTCAACGCGAACGATCAGATGGCGATGGTCCTGCATATGTACGAGGGCCTTATGCGTTATTCCCCCTCCGGCGTGGAAGTGGAGCCGGGCGTTGCCGAAGGATATGAGATGAGCGAGGACGGTCTGACGTACACGTTCCACATCCGCGACGGCGTGACGTGGTCGGACGGACAGCCTCTGGTGGCGGGCGATTTCATCTACGCCTGGAAGAGACTGATTACCGGCGGATACGACAACAGCGATTTTCTGAAGATGATCGTCAACGCGGAGGAGATCCGCAAGGGCGAGGCCGATGTTTCGACTCTGGGCGTGGAAGCTCCGGATGACAAGACCATTGTCGTCAGCCTGGTAAATCCCTGCGCGTACTTCCCGCAGTTGCTGGCGGCGGCTGTCTGCTCCCCGCTGCGCCAAGACGCCGTGGAGTCCGGCGACCAGTGGTACGCGGATCCCGCTACCAATATCGGCAACGGTCCCTTCATGATGGAAGAGTGGGTCAATCAGGACCATATCACCATGGTTGCCAACCCCAATTACTGGGAGAAGGAAAAGGTCGGCCCGAGCAAGGTCACGTTCATGCTGATGGACGACGCGAACACCGCCCTCGCCTCTTTTGAGAGCGGCCAGATCATGTTCGCAGCTACCTATCCGTCCGAGGAGCTTGCCCGCCTGGCGAGTTCCGGTTATGTGGTGACGAAGCTTCTGCCCGGCACCTACTATATCATGATCAATTACAGCGAGAAGAATGACAACCCGGCCCTGCAGGATCCGAACGTGCGCCGCGCGCTGGCCCTGGCCATCGACCGCGAATACATTCAGAATACCATGCGGGCCGATACCGGCGTGGTTGCCGCGGATACCTGGGTCGGCCCCGGATTCCTGGAGCCGGACGGGAGCGAGTTCTATTCGAAGAGCACCGCGTGGTACGACAACTCCACCTATGAGCAGAACTGCGAAGAGGCGAAGCAGCTGCTGGCGGATGCCGGTTATCCGAACGGCGAGGGCTTCCCGACGCTGAAGTACACCATCAACAATGACGCCGGGCACCAGGAGATCGCCGAGTTCGTCCAGGAGTGCTGGAGCAACGTCCTGAATATCAACTGCACGATCGATTCACAGGAGTGGGGCGTGTTCCTTGACCTGCGGAACAGCCGCGACTACCAGACCGCCCGCGGCGGCTGGACGGCGGACTTCTACGATCCCGCGTCCCTGTTCGAACTGTGGATCACCGAAGGCGGAAACAACGACACCAGCTACACCAACGCGGAGTATGACGAACTGTACTACGCCGCCCAGGCCGAGCCGGATCCCGCCAAGAGGATGGATCTGTTCCATCAGGCGGAAGAACTGCTTCGGGAAGACATGGCAATGATCCCGGTTTACTATTATTCGGAAGTCTATCTGCTGAAGACCGACGAATATGACGGCGTATTCGATTACCTTGGTTTCCCGATGTTTAAGTACACCACCAAAAAATAATCCCGCGGCCGTTTGACGCGGTACAGGA
>CAZPGD010000033.1:0-1465 GCA_964585865.1 uncultured Hungatella sp.
ACATGCAGAAAAAGGGCTTCAGCCCGGAGCAGATCTCGGAGATAACCGGCAAGAGCGTCCGGGCGGTGCAGGATGTGATCGGGAAAGCGCTCGCGCCGGAGCGATACGCCTTTTAATCAAGGCCGCACCGCTCCACGAACCACGCAAACAGCGGCGTCATATCCGGCCCGAGCGGCGGATCCGGCACATCCCCGCGCATACGCTCCGGATGGAACTGGAAACCCCAGATCGGGAGCGTCTCATGCTCGACCGCTTCGATTGTTCCGTCGTCCGCGAAGGCCGTAGCCCGCAGACCATCCGCCAGCCGTTCGACGCGGTTATTGTGCCGGCTGTTGACGTAAAATGTTTCCCCATAGAGCCGGCGCAGGAGCGAACCGGGAACGGTTGTCACCGTATGCTCGCTCATCATATGTTCGCGGCCCTCCGCAAACTTAAACTGAAACGAGAGGGAGCCTCCCAAAAACAGATTCATCATCTGCTCTCCCAGACAAACCCCGAAAATCGGCTTCTTCACGTCCTTAAAGGCGGAAAAAAGCGCCTCGTCAAACCGGCTGCGCCTGCCGTTCCCCTCGGCGGTCAGCCTCGGCTGCAGTTCCGGTCTCGGCGACCAGGAGAAACTGCCGGTCATTACAAGTCCCCGGCACACGCCGGCATAATCCGCCGCCCCCTCCGGATCCACGGCCAGAAGCGGCAGACCGCCGCCCGTGCCGATCGCGTTTACATACGTCCGGTTAATGATCCAGGAAGGAGTCTCAAACACCGCGTCAAAGGCCGGCCCGCCTCCGATCGCGATTGCGGGAGCGGACGGACGTTTTGTTTCCCGCACCTGTTTTTCCTCCATGGATCCCTTCACGATTTCCACAAACCTCGAAAAGAGAGCAAAGTCCGCCTCGTAATCCCCGCAGGCGTGTTCCGGGTGCCACTGCACGCCGAATACCGGAGCGGATACGTGTTCAAAGGCTTCAACCGTCCCGTCCGGGGCAATGGCGACCGTTTCCAGACCCTCTCCCGGCTTCCCGATCCCCTGCCGGTGAAAACTGTTGACGCGTATCGAAGTGTTCCGCGCTTCCAGCAGCGAGCCGCGCGTAACCGCCGCCTCATGGACGCCAAACGCATGGCTGAACACCTGCGGCGGGCGGCCGGTCACGACGAAGGAACGGCCGGCCGACGGCTCCGTCATTACGCCGTCCACGATCATGCGGGAAGGAATGTCCCGCTTCAGCGTGCCGCCGAGGGCCGCGTTGATCACATGGGCGCCCCGCCCGATGCCGAGCACCGGCTTTCCCGCGTTCCAAAATGCCTTAAACAGGGCAAAATCCAGATCGTCCCAAGTCGTCACGCTCTTTAGGGACTCCTCAAACGTCCTGTCATATTCCCCGTAGCGGGACGAGTGAACGGCGCCGGCGCCGTCCGGCAGGAGAAGGGCGTCGGCAAACGCCGCGTAATCGTCCGCTTTCCCGCAGCT
>CAZPGD010000033.1:1475-9372 GCA_964585865.1 uncultured Hungatella sp.
CCCGCCGCGCGCAGCGGCTCCACATACTCCTCCCGCACCAGAAGGGCTTCCCCGTTCAGCATCACATGCTCCGGAGCAATCAAAATAACCGGTTTCATATCCCGTCTCCTTTCCGCCGCCCGACACCCGGGCAGCCCATCGTCTTCAGCACGCAAACCGCGGCACCGGGTCTCTCGCCTTCAGCCCGCAAGCAACGACACACGGGCGGTCTGCCATCCTCAGCACGCAAAACAACAGCACAGGACGGCGCATCGTCTTCAGCCCGCCCCCCGCCACCCGTCTTCATCCGAGAAACAGCGCCAGAAGAAGAAACGCTCCCAGCAGACCGGCGAGCAGACTGATAAATATCGGAAAAAACGCCTGGTAGCAGGCCAGAATCAGCGAAAACGTTTCCTTGAACCGATCCAGGCTCTTTCTGAATTTTTCCATCACGCCGCCTCCCCCGCGCGGTGGCACGCGCAAAAATGCCCCGGCGACAGTTCGTTAAGCGGCGGCGCCGTCCGCGCGCAGATTTCCGACGCGCGGGGACATCTGGTATGGAATTTGCATCCGGTCGGCGGATTGGCCGCGTCCGGCACCTCCCCTTCCAGACGCACGCGTTGTTTCTTGTCCGACGGGTGCTTTTTGGGAATCGAGGAAAGCAGTGCCGCCGTATAGGGATGGGCCGGATGCGCGAAAACCTCCTCGCTCTCGCCGATCTCCATGAAATTGCCCAGATACATCACGCCTACCCGGTCGCAGAAATAATGGACGACGCCAAGGTCGTGCGCGATGAAAATCATGGTCAGGCGCTCCTCCGCGATGATCTTCTGCAGGAGCGTCAGGATCTGGGCCTGGATCGAAACGTCGAGGGACGCGACGATCTCATCCCCGACGATCAGTTTCGGTTTCACGGCCAGGGCGCGCGCGATGCCGATCCGCTGGCGCTGCCCGCCGCTGAATTCATGGGGGTATTTCTTCAGACTGTCCGCTGTCAGCCCGCAGCGTGCCAGAAGCTCCGCCACGCGCGCGGACGCCTCCTTCTTCGAGCGGATCCCGTCGATGTGGTGCTTGAGGATCCCCTCCGCGACGATGCTCTCCACATTCATTCGCGGGTCCAGGCAGGCGTACGGATCCTGGAACACGATCTGCATGTCCCGCCGCAGCGCAAGCTGCTCCGCGGCGCTTAAGAACTGTCTCCCCTCCACATCGAAACAGGTCCGTCCCTCGAACACCACCTGCCCGCCGGTCGGTTCCATCAGATGCAGGATCGTCCGGCCGGCGGTGGACTTGCCGCAGCCGGATTCCCCGACCAGCCCGAATATTTCCCCTTTCCTGACGGAGAACGTCAATCCGTCCACCGCCTTTACATCCCCGGTTTTCCGGGAAAAAACGCCGCGGTAAACCGGAAAATATTTTTTCAGACCGCGCACCTGCAAAATTTCCCCGTCCATGCTCTACTCTCCTTTCCCGCCCGTCCGCACGCACCGCACGAAATGATCCGGCGCGGCCTCCGTAAGACCGGGCAGCTTCCCCCGGCACGCCTCCTCCGCGTACGCGCAGCGGTCGCAGAACGGGCAGCCCTCCCCGCGGTCGGCCGGCTCCGGCACCATTCCCGGAATCAGCGTCAGCGCTTCTCCTTTTTTCGCCAGCGACGGGCGCGAGGCCAGAAGCCCTCGCGTATAGGGATGCAGCGGGCGGTCGAACAGTTCCCCGACCGGGCATTGTTCCACGATATGGCCCGCGTACATGACCAGCACTTCGTCGGCCATTTCCGCAATGACGCCGAGATCGTGGGTAATAAACAGGATCCCCATGTCAAATTCCCGCTGGAGCTCCTTCATCAGATCCAGCACCTGCGCCTCAATCGTCACATCCAGAGCCGTCGTCGGCTCGTCGGCGATCAGGACCCGGGGACGGCACAGCAGGGCCATCGCGATCATGACACGCTGCCGCTGCCCTCCCGAAATCTGGTGCGGATACTCGCGGATCACGCTCTCCGCGCCGGGGATGCCCACTTTCCTTAACATGGCCAGGATTTCCCCGCGCGCCCCCGCCCCGCGGAGCCCTTTGTGCTGGCGCAGAACCTCCTCCAGCTGGAACCCGATGGTCAGCACCGGGTTCAGAGCCGTCATCGGCTCCTGGAAGATCATCGCAATCTCATTTCCCCGCACGGACCGCATGGCGGCCTCCGGCAGGGACAGCAGTTCCTTTTCATCCAGAAAAACCTGTCCGGTAACATTCGCGTTCCTGGCGTCCAGGAGCCGCAGAATGGACATGGACGTAACGGACTTGCCGCAGCCGGATTCCCCGACAATGCCGAGCGTCCGCCCCTTCCGGAGGGAGAAGCTGACGCCGTCCACGGCCGTGATCCACTTCTTTTCGCTCCGGAAGCGGATCCGAAGCTGCGACGTCCTTAAAATGACTTCCTTACTCGTTTCCTCCTGCATGGCGCGCGGCACCTCCTAATTCAAATGCGGGTCGAACGCGTCCCTCAGACCGTCCCCGAGGAAATTGATCGACAGGATCGTGACAAAGACCGCCAGCCCCGGCGGCAGCCACAGCCACCAGTACGAGCGCAGCACCCGGAGACTCTGCGCCGCCGCCAGCATATTGCCCCAGCTGGGCTGAGGCGGCTTCACGCCCAGCCCCAGATAACTCAGGCTCGCCTCGGAGAGGATCCCGTTCGCGATGCCCAGCGTCGCGTAGACGATAATCGGCGCCATCACGTTGGGCAGGATATGGCGGAAAATGGTCTCGGCCTTCGTCAGGCCCAGCGCGCCGGCGGCCTCGATAAATTCCTGCTTGCGCAGCGTCAGCACTTCGGCCCGCACGATCCGGGCAATATTGGTCCACCTTAAGAGCCCCGACAAAAGCATCAGGTTCCAGATGGAGGCGCCGAAGAGACCCGCGATCGTGATTGCGATGACATAGAACGGGAAGCACATGAACACATCCACAATGCGCATGATGCAGGCGTCAACCAGTCCGCCGAAGAATCCCGCCACCGCGCCGAGGATCACGCCGACCGCGAGGGAGATGGACGTCGATACCAGACCGACGCTTAAGGAGACCCGGGCCGCGTACACCAGCCTTGTGAAAACGTCGCGCCCGAATTCGTCGGTCCCGAGCAGGTGAAGAGCGGAGGGCGCCGCGTAGGTATTGGTCAGATCCTGGACGTCCCGCCCGTAAGGGGCGATCAGGTCGGCAAACAGGGCCGTGAGGACCAGAAACACGAGAACCGCCAGTCCGAGCATGGCACGCCGGTTCTTCCGCAGGCGCCGCATCCCGACGCGGAAAAGAGAGGAATGCTGATTGTTAACCGTTTGATCCATTCTGCTCCCCCTCCCGCTACGAATACCGGATCCGCGGATCGATCACGGCATACAGAATGTCCGCCAGCAGATTGGACAGCAGGACGCAGATCGACAGCAGCAGCGTACCGGCCAGAACCAGCGGATAGTCGCGGTTGCCGATCGCGTTGTAAATCAGCGTTCCCATTCCCGGCCAGACGAAAACCGTCTCGATCAGGATCGTACCGGACAGCAGATTTCCCAGCGACATGGTGACGAGAGTGGTGACGGGGATCATGGCGTTGCGCAGCGCGTGGCGGTAAATGACGACGCGCTCCGGCAGTCCCTTGGCCCTCGCCGTCCGGATATAGTCCTGTCCGAGCACTTCCAGAACGGCGGACCGCGTGTAGCGCATCGTGGACGCCGTGTGCGTCAGGACCATGACGCCCAGAGGCAGGGCCATGTGGCGCAGAATATCCTTCCACAACTCCCACCCGTGATAGTTCGTTCCCGTCGTCTGGATCCCCGACACGGGGAACCATTTCAGATCGATGGCAAAGATCTTGACGACCCCGAGCGCCAGGAAAAACGACGGCACCGAAATTCCGATCAGACAGAACAATGACGCCGCGTGATCGAAAATGGAATACTGTTTTGTCGCGGAGATCACACCCATCGGCACCGCGATCAGCGTCGAAAGGATCAGCGTCAGGACCGAAAGGATCGCCGTGTTGCCGATGCGCCGCGCGATCACGTCGGTCACGGGCTCGGCATAGCGGATCGAATATCCGAGGTTCCCCTTCAGGACGTTCCCCAGCCATTTAAAATATTTCAGGTACAGCGGATCGTAGTACCCGACGCTGCGCAGCATCGTCTCCCTGTCCTCCGGGGACAGCCCGGCTTCCACCATATAGGCATAGGGGTCGCCGGGGCTGGTATAGATCAGGATGAATATGATCACCGATATCCCGAAGAAAACGGGGATCAGGATCAGCAGCCGCTTGATGATGTACTGTTTCATGGACGGCTCCTATTCCTGTTCAATATCCCAGTTCCAGGACGGATCCGGGGCGTCGAAGCTGGAAAACGTCATGCCGGTTACACGGGGATTCGTCACATAAAGCTGGTCCCAGTTGCAGAGGAAGATCGTGGGAAGATCATGGTTCAGAATCAGCGCGATCTCCTGATAAATGGGCGCGCGGTCCTCGATATCCAGAGAGCGCAGTCCCTCCTCGAACAACTCGTCCACTCTCTCGTTGGAGTAATGGGTGTAATTGGTCCCGCCGTCGCTCGCGAACAGATCCGACATTTTGTCCGGGTCCAGACCGGCCCCGTTGCCGCAGATCGCCAGCTGGAAATCCCCGGAACTCATTTTCTCCACCAGCGTCGCGTACTCCATGATCTCGAGTTCCACCTCGATGCCGATCTGCCCCAGGTTCTCCTGCGCGATGACCGCGGCTCCCTCCGTGGAAAGATTGCCGGATGAGTAGCTGATGACCAGTTTGAGCGGCTCGCCCTGATAGAACATGGTCGTCCCGTCGTACGTGATCCCCTCGATGCCCTGCAGGACTTCCAGGGCCTTCTGCGGATCATACTCATAATGGTTCAGTTTATCCTCGTCCGGATAGGTCCAGAACATGGACTGGAACGGGCAGTTGGCCACATTGCCGAATCCGTAGAGGAAGCTGTCGACGATGCCCTGGCGGTTGATGGCGTAGGCAAGCCCCTGACGGAACTCCACGGTGCCCAGCAGCTCATTGTAGGTCGTATTGACATTCATATGCTTAAATGAATTGCCGCGGACAAAGTGCAGTTCGAATCCGTTTTCCTCATAGATCGCGTTATCGTCTGGATTGGAGGAATAGAGACTCAGGTAGTCAATCTCCCCGTTCAGCACCTGCGCCTGGGACGTCTCCGTGTTCACGACCACGATGATCAGTTTGTCCAGTTTCGGTTCCGCGATCCAGTAGTCCGGGTTCTTTACCAGTTCCGTAAACTGCCCCTCCACGTACCGCGACATCTTAAACGGCCCCGTTCCGATCGGATTGTGCAGTTTCTCGGTGGCCTCGGAAATCTTGCCGGGGTCCACATCCGCCCAGTAATGCTCGGGAACGATGGACACGCTGAAGCCCAGCGCGAACAGGAACGAGGCGTACACGTCCGTCGTGGTGATGCTGACCGTGTGGTCGTCGATCACCTTCACGCCGGAGAGTTCCTCCGCCTCCCCGCTGTGTCTGGCTTCGTAGCCCTCAATATTGGATACGTACGCGGAAAACAGTCCCGCGTAGTCCGGGTGGCTGATGAGTTCAAACGTGAATTTTACGTCGTCCGCCGTGAAATCCTCGCCGTCATGCCATTTCACGCCTTCCTGCAGATGGAACGTGACCGTCCTGCTGTCTTCGGAAATCTCCCAGCCGGACGCCAGATGGGGCTGGAACTCGCCGTTCTCATCCATGCTGACCAGCGGCTCGTAGATGCGGGCGCTGATCTCGTTATTATAATCGTCGCTGGCCGCCAGCGGCATAAAGACGCCCGACGGGGGCGACGTGATGCCGATGCGCAGCACCTTCTCCTGCGCCGCCGTTCCGGAAGCCGCGCCGGCGGCGGAAGTTTCCTCCGGGGAAGACGCCGACGCGGAGCCGGCCGCGGACGTCTCCTGCGCCGCGGCGGACTGCGCCGTTGTCTGCGCGGACGTCTGTGCCGTTCCGCCGCCGTCCTGCGGCTCGCCGACGCAGCCGGCGGCATTGACAAGCAACGCCGCGGACAGGAGCGCGGCGATCGTTTTTTGCGGTAAATTTGCCTTTTTCATATCCATTTCCTCCTGCTGATCCATTCACGGGTTCCGAATATCAGAAACCACTCCGCGCGTACCGCGCGGGTTTTCCAATGCCATGAATTATAAGCAGTCCGCCTGCCGGCGTCCAATACGGGAAATGGATAACTCCTTATAGACCGGTTCTATATTGCCGGCTCCGCCGCGTAATTCCTCACGGTGAAATAATCGAAATCCGCGTATATTTTCTGCGCGCTCATATCGTGGCAGTAGATTCCGAAATGGGCGCCCGTGAACCCTCGGCAGTACTCGTCCGTCAGGATTTCCGTCGTGTACCGCTCCCCGACCGGCGTCCACGCTTCGTCCCCGACGGCATAGCAGAACCGGAAGCCGGCCCCGTCCGCGTCGGTTGCGGCGCGCAGACGCACGACGCCCGTTTCCGGCACCGGAACCGTCTCCAGATACTCGCAGTTTCCCCGGTCGCTCCGCAGGACGCGCAGAACCGTCCGGCCGTCCTCCGTCCTTGTTTTCACCAGCAGATAGAAATTCAGCGCGTCGTACAGATAGGCCAGCCCCGCCGCCTGCTCGTACCGCTCCGGCGCAAATTCCATGGCCGTCTCCGCCTCCGCGTGCGCCTCCTGCTGCCGCACCGCCAGCAAACTGACGTGGTGCAGGGAATTGAGGGATTCCCGCCCGCGCAGCCGCAGCCAGCCGGGCCGCCGCGTCAGACTGGCGCAGTCCCCGAGCGGAAGTCTGGGACTGGAATACCGGAGACGCAGGCCGGGCCCGTCAAAATCATCCCGCTCCGGTTCCGCGGTAAACGGATGATCGGTGATCCCCGCCGGCTCCTCAATCTCCGTGCGCGCGAAGTGCCCGCCGTCCGCCATGCGCAGCCACCCGTCCTTAAAGCAGACTTTCTGCAGGGCCGTCTCCCGGCCGGTCAGGCAGAAACGGCCGCCGTCCTCCGCCATCCTCGGGCGGCCGCAGAGATGGACGAGGTACCATTCCCCGTGCCCCGTATCGGTCAGATCCGCGTGCCCCGCCTTCTGCAGGGCGTTCGGATCCGACACATCCGAAGTGACCACCGGCCCGGCCGGGTCCGCCTCAAACGGCCCCCAGACGCCGCGGCTCCTGGCCACCGTCACCTGGTGGCCGTAGCCGGTCCCGCCTTCCGCCGTGATCAGGTAGTACCAGTCCCCGATATGGTACATGTGGGGACCCTCCGTGCGCCCGGTTTCCGTTCCGTAAAACACCGTCCTCACCGGCCCCGTCAGCCGCTCCTTTTCCGGGTCGTATTCCTGAACCGTAATCCCCTTGAAACCGTTCAGCATATTGATCAGGTATTTTTTCCCGTCCGTATCATGGAACAGCGACGGGTCGAAGCCCACGCTGTTTAAATAGACCGGATCCGACCATTCTCCGCGAATATCGTCCGCGTGAACCACGTAATTATGGGTGTTGTAAAAAAGCCCCTTCTTCGTTTTGACATCCGTATAGACCAGCCAGAAACGGCGGCCGTCATAGCTTAGACAGGGCGCCCAGATCCCGCCGGACGGCGGATCGCCCGTCATGTCAAGCTGACTGAGCCTCCTGAGCGGGGACGGAACCTGCTCCCAGTGCTTTAGGTCTCTGGAATGGTGGAGGCGCACGCCCGGCCACCATTCAAATGTAGACGTCGCTACATAAAAATCCTCGCCTGCCCGAATGATACTGGGGTCCGGGCAGAACCCCCGCAAAATCGGATTGTAAATCATCGTTTCCCTCCCGTTGTTTTTGGGATGCGCTTTCCGTTCCGCGCTCCCGCGGCGCGCTTTTCATTCCGCTCCCGCGCTCCTGCGGCGCACTTCCAACC